>CAZHTL010000054.1:0-5660 GCA_964535415.1 uncultured Bdellovibrionales bacterium
GGACTGGAAAATAGTATAAAATATAATTAAGAGAATTCCTGCAAAGCAACATTCTGAATCAGAACCTAAAACGAGCCTCTTTGACAAAAAACTGCCGCACCACTTTTAGGCAATAAAGTTTAGACAGTTAAATTATCCACATAAAAAAATAAAAAACAAAAAATGTTTTCATTAAAAAGCCTTTCAAGCAAGTCTAAATCAAACGGCGCAGATGCTAGCCCTTCCTCTTCAAATAAATCAAATTATATAAGAACTATTGAGGAAGATCTTGCCAAACTAAAATTGAGGAAGGAAGGAAAACTCACTGAACCGTTTCCTCAGAAGGAAACTGCGGCCAATTTTCCCCAACCCACTAAAATAGGACCAGATTACCAGCCAGAAACTCAGCTATCCGCTCCCGAACAAAGTCTTCCTTTTTCTCATTTTGATTCTTCTCAAAAAGAATCACTGGATAAAACAAAAGCCAGCGAACCCAAAAACAAGATGCCAAGCCCTTTTAGCTCAGAGACTTTTTCTCAAACTCAGTCGCCATTCGACAAAAAAGCAAACCTTTCTCAACAAGAACAACCCCCAAAAAAATCAAATAAATTTTCAAATAAACTAGCTATAGCCCTTTCTCTCTTTCTTGTCCTCGCTCTCTTGGGTGGTAGTATTTATTATTGGTGGTTCTTTATAAAAAACCCAAAAAAAACAAATCCAAACTCGACAACTTCTTTAAGTTTCTCCGAGACGGAAAATAACCAAAGCCAAAATTTGAAACGCTGGAATCTTGATTTAAAAGCTGACAAAACCACCAATAAATTAGCTATTGAAAAAAATATAAGAAATCTCGCTGAATCAGCCACTTCGGAAAAAATAGTGGAAATAAAGTTATTTTCAATTGATAATCAGATGATCAGCCCTCAAACTTTTTCTGAAATTTTTGACTTTAAATTTCCAGCCAGTATCTCCTCTAGGTTAGCCAACGATTACAGTCTCTTCGTTTTAATTGAAAATGATGAGCCTTACTTGGGCGCCGCTTTCAAATTAATCCCCACCGAGAATTTACTAGAATCCCTAAAAAACGAGGAGGAGGAACTTTTCCAAAATCTAAAATCTTTCTACCTTGACAAACCACCTGCCGAATCGCAAACAATCTTCAACTCTAGTCATTATAAAAATGCCGATATCCGATATTTCAATTTTTCAAATCCTTTTAATACTTCTTTAGATTACACAGTTATTTCCAACAATCAAAATAGCTACTTTATTTTTTCTACCTCTAAAAATTCCCTTCGCGCAATTTTAGACTACATGTCAGAAAAATAAATAGAGGCTAGACTTACTCCATGAAATTTTAGTTTCTATTCTCTAAATCAGTTTTTAATTTCTCGCCTCCTGCTTCCCAATCTATTTGACCTTTTTTAAAAAATCTGCTATACTATATGTGTAGCTTGAAAAATTAATATTTCTAAGGCTTCTAGAGCTAAAGTAAAGATTTTTCTGGCGGGACAATGAGTTCCAATCGCAATTTCCCCCTATTTGCGATTGGAACTCATTGGCTTTCCTATCCCTTCTTCCCAACGCGGAAGAGAAAAACAAAAATAAAAAAATTTTTGTAATTAAATAAATAAAAACAAAAGAGGTTCTTTAAGTAAACCGTGGGAAAGTCAATGAAAAATAAAAGGACATGTGGCCAAACCACATGCCGGCGATGTTGCTGTAACGCCTTTCACCCGGGCTAACAGCACCCTTGGCATGTTGACACATGTCTAACGCCGGCGGGCTCCGCCACATAATAAAATATTTTTTGCGGGCGCTTGAGCCCGCCGGATTAACCGAGTGAAAAATGGGAGAGACAAAAGAATTAAGTATAAAAAACGGCTTTTCAAAGGCGGTTTTTTTGTTGCCTTATGCAAAAAGGGGTTGGATAAACAAGCTTTGAAAAACTATAAATAACTTTAACACACAAAATCAGAAACTGACGCAAATTTTTCTGCTCATACTAATCGAGGCAGGAGATAGAAATAGCAACTAAAAGATCTAAAGAATTTTCAGGAATTTTTTTTACTACTAATGCATTGTAGTAAAATAAAAATCTCAATTATACCTGCTAGTAGCCATACTTGTTTGCAAAAGGCAACTTTTAAAGCCATAACAAACCAATTAATATGACCTTAATTTCAGAACTTGGGAGAAAAGGAGAAATCATTGCTGCCAATTATCTTCTTAAAAACGGATACGAAATTCTGGAAACCAATTTCCAAAACAACATTGGCTACCGAGTTGGTGAAATCGATATCGTCGCTCGCGAAAGAAAGACTGGCGAAATTGCTTTTGTTGAAGTGAAGACACGCCAGAAAGGAAGCTGGGATTCGGAAAATCCAGAGCTAGCGGTTACCCGCGCCAAATATAAAAAACTCACTCGTATTATTGAAAGATATTTGCGCCAAAATAACCTGGAGGATACCCCTCACCGCCTTGACGCTATTGCTATCGAAATAGATGCAGAGGCCAAAAAAGCCAGGCTTCGACACTTGAAATATATCTACTATTAAAATCCGAATAATCAGAATCCAAAAAGTTTTTGAGTTTTGAATTTATAAAATTTGAATTTATTTAGGATTTGGATATTAGGATTTAGGATTCATAGCAGTCGACATATTTCTTGTTTATGCTATAATACAAAAGTCTAAATATTCACTCCGATTCTATGCTTGACAAAGAAATCCTAGAGGAGCTCAAACAAAAACTCCTTGAAGAAAAAAGACGAATTGAAGAAAATATTTCAAAAATAGAAGCCGGAAAAGAAGCTGATCGGGAATATAAAACAGCTTTTTTAGAAATCGAAAGAAAGCCGGAAGAAAACGCCGACGAAATGGAAATATACGAAAGCAATCTAGTCATTGACGAATCAATGAGAGCAGAACTCAAAAAAATCGACGCGGCTCTTGAACGCTTGGAAAAAGGAACTTATGGCTTTTGCCTAAATTGCCAAAAAGAGATTCCTCTTGAGCGGCTCAAGGCTTATCCACAAGCAGAAAAATGTCTTGACTGCAAAAAATAGTCACTATGAAGAAGTTTTCCCTGGGCTTGATTTTTATTTTTCTTGTTTTTGTTGATCAAATCACTAAAATCGCCAGCGGTTTTTTTTCTAACAATATTTCTTTTATCAATCCAATTTGTAACAAATATATTGCCTGGGGTCTGCCGGTTAAACCGGCTTTTTTTTATCCGCTTTGGCTTGCAATTATTTTTCTTCTAATAATGTTTTTTTGGCAAAAAAATAATTCTCGGATTAAAATTGGTTTTATCTTTATTCTTTCTGGAGCAGTTTCTAATCTAATTGACCGCTTTCTGCATAGCTGCGTAATCGATTTTATCGATATCAAAGTTTGGCCAATATTCAATCTTGCTGACGTATATATTATAATTGGAGCAACAATCCTGTTAATTCTTAAAATCCTAAAACCAAAACTTAAAAAAATAAAGAAATTTAAATAGTCAAAATCAAAAACTTTCTGAAACTTGAATTTGAATTTTGAAATTTAAATTTATCCAAAGCTTATGTCTTCAAAAATTCTCTCCGCCGCTACCCTCGGTCTTACTAGCCACCTAATTGAGATTGAAACTGACACCCACTCCGGAACCCACATTTTTTCCATTGTCGGACTTCCTGATACAGCTGTCAAGGAATCGCGTGATCGGGTTAATTCAGCTGTCAAAAATTCAGGTTTTCGGCCACCGCATCGCTGTGGACACATTACGGTGAATCTTGCTCCAGCTGACATTAAAAAAGAAGGACCTCTTTATGATCTCCCTATTGCCCTTGGTTTTCTTCTCGCTACTAAACAGTTTCGAGCCGAGGTTGGAAACCGCCTTTTTGTCGGCGAACTCTCCCTAGATGGCAGTATTCGCCCCGTGAATGGTATTCTTCCAATCGCTATTATGGCTAAAGAACAAAATATCTCTGAAGTTATTGTTCCAAGAGAAAATGCCAAGGAAGCCGCCATTGTAAATAACCTAACAGTGATTCCCGCCAAAAATTTGAAAGAGCTAATTCAATATCTAGCCGGAGAGAAAAAAATCGATCCGGAACCACCTCAAGATCTATCCCAAATTTTCAAGCCCCAAAAATATACCTTTGATATGGCTTATATCAAAGGACAGGAATATGCCAAGCGCGCTCTTGAAATTGCCGCGGCGGGCGGGCACAACGTTCTTCTCTCCGGGCCGCCCGGTTCAGGAAAAACCTTGCTGGCTCGGACTTTTCCTTCTATTATGCCCCCTCTCACATTCCCCGAAGCTCTCGAAGTTACTAAAATATTTTCTATTGCCGGAAAACTTCCTCGAGGAGTATCCCTTATTTCCGAAAGGCCTTACCGAGCGCCCCATCACAGCGCTTCAGCTGTTTCACTGGTGGGAGGAGGACAATTTCCGCGTCCCGGAGAAATCAGTCTGGCTCACCGCGGCGTTCTCTTTTTGGATGAATTTCCCGAATTTTCCCGAGCGGTTCTTGAAAATCTGCGCCAACCCCTGGAAGACGGAACTATTTCTGTTTCCCGAGCTCAAGCCACCCTCTCTTTTCCAGCCTGCTTTACTTTGATTGCCGCTATGAACCCCTGCCCTTGCGGAAACGCCACCGATCCGGAAAAGCTTTGTTCCTGCACTCCGACTAGCATTGTTAAATACCAGCGAAAAATTTCTGGTCCTATTTTTGACCGGATTGATATTCATGTCGAAGTGCCTCGGATGAAATTTGAAAAACTGGCTGAAATAAAAGTAGGGGAAGAAAGCGCTTCTATTCGGGAGCGGGTGATAAAAGCCCGTCAAAAACAACAGGAAAGATTCAAAAATATTGATGGAATTGTCACCAACTCAGAAATGCAAAACCAGCACATCAAAAAATTCTGTCTGCTAAGAGAAAAAGAAATGGCTCTTTTGCGTCAAGCTGTAGACTCGCTTCACCTCTCTGCTCGCGCTTTTCATAGAATAATAAAAATCGCCCGAACTATTGCCGATCTAGCTGACTGTGAAAACATTGAGGTTTCCCACCTTGCCGAAGCAATCCAGTATCGACAGAGGCAAGTTTGAATAAGAAGCAGATTTGAATAACTGAAAACACTTTCGAGATTACAAGTAATTGTACTTGATCGCACCAAGCCTCAAATATATCATACCTCTCATACTTACACTTGATGCCGATCGTCACTAAGTGTAATATACCTACTCGCCCGAAACGCAATTAGTTCGAATCAAGAATTTTCGACATTTTCTCGTCGTAATTTTTTTCTACCAACAAATAGTTTACAAAATCGTTCAATCCCAGCTTTTTGATTTTTTTCACAATATCCTGACTCAATGGATATTTTCCGATAAATACACTTTTTTGAAGTTTAATATACCGCAGGAGATACAATTCTTCCCGCAGCCACCTTCGAAAACTCTTTTTTATTTCCGAAATGTCAAATATGACTAGACAGTACTTGCCGTCCCATTTCTTATTCATACTTTTCCGTTTGGCCATTGGGCTGTTCACAATCGAGCGGCCTTCTTTCGTGAAGCTCAGTTTTGAGTTCTTTTTTTCTACAATACCCTGGTCAATCAGTCTCTTGATTCCAACCCGGAGGGAATTTCGGCTCGGCTGCCACCCTTGATCCAAACAAAACAATTTTTTTGAG
>CAZHTL010000055.1:0-3058 GCA_964535415.1 uncultured Bdellovibrionales bacterium
ATAAAAAACTATAGTTATTTTTTCAGCTAACCTTGCCGTTTTTATCTGGTTTTTCTCTTTCGGGTGAAGCAACACGATGATAAGGAGTGTTTTTTCCGAAAGAGCATCCTAGGAGAAGATAGGGAGAAAAATGTTCTGTTAAAAAGCTTACTGTTTAAAAACTAATTTTTGTAAATTAATCTCAAAGCCAAGCAAAGCTTTATGATTGAGTTCAGAAACGTAAAAAAAATATATACCAGCGGCGCAATAAACACCGTTGCCCTTGATGATGTAAGTTTTTCGATAGAAGAGAAAGAATTTGTTTCTTTTGTTGGACATAGTGGGGCAGGGAAGTCAACTATTCTCAAACTAATTTATGCCGAAGAAAAACCCACTTCTGGAGAAGTTCTTTTCAATGGAGAAAATATCGCCGAGATAAGACCAAAAGATTTGCCATTCCATCGCCGCCGCATCGGAACCATTTTTCAAGATTTCAAGTTGCTTCTTAAGAAGACTATTTTTGAAAACGTGGCTTTTGCTCTTGAAGTTTCAGGTTATCCAAACAGCGAAATTCGAAAAAGTGTTCCTCAAATTCTGGAAATAGTGGGTTTGTCCGGCAAAGCGGAGAGCTATCCAGATGAAGTTTCGGGGGGAGAGAAGCAAAGAGTGGCAATTGCTCGGGCGCTGGTTCACCGGCCAGCGCTGATTATTGCTGACGAACCGACGGGAAATCTTGACCCAATCAGCTCTTGGGGAATTATTCAACTCCTTCTCAAAATCAATGAGCTAGGAACTACTGTAATTCTAGCTACTCACGATAAAGAAGTTGTTAATAATATTAAAAAGCGTGTTATCACCCTTGATCAAGGGAGGATAATTCGCGACCATTCAAAAGGAAGGTATGCCATATAAAAATACAATTTTACTCACAATTTCAAGGACGCTCAAGGCTGGTTTTCAAAATTTTTTTCGCAATGGGTCCTTGACGGTGGCGGCAGTCAGTATTTTGACCTTGGCGCTTTTGATTATCAGCACGATTCTTGTTATTTCCATTAGCGCTAACATGGGGCTCAGATATATTCAGGATAAGATTGATATTCGTGTCTATTTTAAAGGCGACGTTTCAGAATCAGATATAATGGCTTTCCGTGCGGAAGTGCAAAAATACAAAGAAGTGAAGTCAGCCGAGTATATTTCCAAGAATAAGGCTCTTGATGATTTCAAAGCGGCAAATGCCGGAAAACCGGAAATTCTAAGAGCCATTGAAGCCGTTGAGGAAAATCCGCTTTTAGCTTCGGTCAACATCAAGGCTGTAAGTCCCGAACAATACGAAGTGATTGCCCGATCAATTGAAAATTCAAGCTACCGGGATAAAATTGCCAGCATCAACTATCAACAATATAAACTAGTTATTGATCGCTTCAATACTACTCTCAAAACAATTCGAAAAACTGGAGCCTTTCTTTTCATTTTATTTTCTCTTATTGCTATTCTCATCACTTTCAATGTTATCCGGATGACGATTTTCAATCATGGAACGGAGATTGAAATAATGCGGCTTGTTGGGGCTTCCAACAATTTCATTCGCTTGCCGTTTATTTTTGAGGGAATAATTTACGGGAGTTGCGCCGCGGTAATCGCCATCCTTCTTCTTTTTCCGATTGTGAAAGTGATTACCCCCTATGTGGTTGGATCGACTTATGTTAAAGTTATTCAGGCTGATTTTTCCCGCTATTTCATTTTGATTTTTCTGGCTCAGCTTTTTGTGGGCGTCCTTCTGGGTATTATCTCGAGTGTCTTGGCAATTAGGAGGTATTTGAGGATATAGTATTTGCCTAATAAAGCAGTTTTTTGATTTTCAAAATTTGACCGCTCCTCCAAAGCGGTTTTTTTATTTCCCTGTCTATGATACCCTCCGGACCTGGCGGGATCGGATAAATTCTTTCTTTTCTGTTTTGTGGGGGATTCCGCCTCCTCCAAAGAAACGGACGGATACTCCGCGTGGCCTACCTGCCGACGAAGGAAATAAGCTCGGAGAGCTTCATTGATTGGAGTTAAAGCAAGTGGTTGAAATTACCTATTTAAGTAAGTGATGGCTAGTTGTAAAAAAGTTGCAAATATAACCCAAAGAAGATAGGGGATATTAGCATAAGCAATCCAGCGAAATTCAGGAGGAGCTTGCCAAATAGCATAGAGAGCCCAAGCAAGTGTCCCGAGAACCAGCAGGATATCAATTGCCGCCAAAAAATTATTTTTGAGGCCAAACTGCAAAGGAGTAAAAATAAAATTAAAAAAAAGATTAAGAGCAAAAGGAAGGGCGGTTATCCAAGAGAGTTTTCCGGAAAAGGTTTTATAGAAAACCGTACCAAAAGAAACAGCGATAATCGCATATAAAACTGTCCAGACTGGCCCAAAAAGCCAGCTTGGCGGCGCCCAGAAGGGTTTTATGAGTTGCGAGTACCAATTGTAAGAATTCATAATTTTAATTTGGTGTGCTGAAAGCTTTAGCTTTTTTTATGAATAGCAAGATTATTCAAGCGCTTTATTGTTTTTAATGCTTTTTGACACTTATCATCTTACGCCAGGGCTTATTAACTCATTATTTAGAGTTTAGATTGGCGAGCGGATTGGATATAATTTATTTTTATTCCATTTTTGGGCGTATTGCGTTGTATTGCTAGATATTCTGACATGTTTAAAATGCGATCGCTTTTGTAATATATCGGAAATTTTGTCAATTTATCAACTTTAACACTCAGCATGCCTCAAGGCTTGCCTAGCTCAATAATCTAAACTTAGGGTTTAGAGCTTGCTCTGGAGCTGAATGCTCTTATTTATCTGTACTATTATAATTTTATCTGATTTAAATTTTTGATGCAATAGCGCCGAAAAAAAATAAATTCTATCCTTTTCTGAGCTCAGAGCCAAGCTAGGATTAATTGACGGAAACAGAAATTTTTCCGCTTGAAAATTTGCCTATTTAGGGGTAAAATTTAGTCATATTCCGAGGTCGTCTAATGGTAGGACGCTTGGTTCTGGCCCAAGTAATCGGGGTTCGAATCCCTGCCTCGGAGCCAGT
>CAZHTL010000056.1:0-3559 GCA_964535415.1 uncultured Bdellovibrionales bacterium
ATTTGCAGGAGCACTCAATTGTAATGATTCGCGGAGGGCGAGTGCCGGATTTGCCGGGGGTTCGCTATCATGTGGTGAGAGGGGTTTTGGATGCGGCGGGTGTGGCGGAGAGACGAAGAGGAAGGTCAAAATACGGAGCCAAAAAACCCAAAACCTAGGCTACGAAATACTAATCACATACGAATATACGAATGAATGTTAAATTTCGTATATTGGTATTCGATTTGTAATTCGTAGACATAATTGCACAAACTATGCCAAGGCGTAAACGCGTGTATAAGAAAAATTGGAAACCTGATCCTGAGTATTCAAACCTTCTGGTAGGAAGGCTGGTGGGGCATTTAATGAAAAGAGGGAAGAGAAGTGTGGCTGAAAAAATTGTCCAAGAGTCTTTCAAAATAATTCACGAAAGAACCAAAAAAGGAGGTTTGAATATTTTTGAGCAGGCAGTCAAGAATGTTTCTCCTCTGGTAGAGCTTAAGTCTCGTCGAATTGGAGGAGCTAATTATCAGGTTCCTGTTCAAGTGGTTGGAGATCGGCGAGCAACGCTGGCGATGCGCTGGATACTCTCAGCCGCTCGAGCCAGAAAAGGCAAGAAGATGGCAATCAAGCTAGCCGAAGAGCTTATCGATGCTTCGCAAAAACAAGGGGCGGCTATAAAAAAGCGGGAAGATACACACCGGATGGCAGAAGCGAACAAAGCCTTTGCCCATTTTGCGTAAGGCTACGAAATACGAATCGCATACGAATATACTAATGTGAAAACAGAAAGAAAACTAATTTACGCGGATGAATGCTATCAAATCATTGGTGTGTGTTTTGAAGTTTATAATAAGATAGGATACGGACATAAGGAAAAATTCTACCAAGAAGCAGTTGCGCAAGGTTTTCAAGAAAAGAAAATTGAATTCGAGAGGGAGTTAAAAGCAAAAGTAAGATTCAAAGAAAAAGATCTGGGAGTATATTATTTTGATTTTTTAGTTTTTGATAAAATTGTTGTTGAAATCAAGAAGAGAAATTATTTTTCCATAAAAGACATTAATCAGTTGTTTGGTTACTTGAAAGCGACTAGTTTGAAACTTGGGTTATTAATTCATTTTACAAATACAGGCGTAAAGTATCGAAGAATAGTGAACCTAAAATAAGAGATTCGTATATTAGTATTCGATTAGTAATTCGTAGCCGTGAGGAAGTACCCTATCGAAAAATATCGCAACATTGGAATAATTGCTCATATTGACGCGTTGCTTTGCTCCTTGAAACCTTGCGGTTTCAATGCTTCCACTACGGGAAAACTCACGTTTTCCCGACCCCTTTCCTGCGTCAATATTCGCTCTGAAAAAATAACCTTATAAATACTATGGCTCGTCAGTACCCTATCGAAAAATATCGAAACATTGGAATAATTGCTCATATTGACGCTGGTAAAACCACCACGACCGAGCGAGTTTTGTTTTATACTGGAATTTCGCATAAAATTGGCGAAGTTCATGAAGGGGAAGCCACGATGGACTGGATGGAACAGGAAAAAGAACGAGGCATTACCATCACTAGCGCCGCTACGACTTGCTACTGGAAAGATTGCCAAATAAATATCATTGATACGCCGGGGCATGTTGATTTCACAGTAGAAGTGGAGCGGAGCTTGCGGGTTCTGGATGGTGGAGTGGTTGTTTTTGATGGAAAAGAAGGAGTAGAGCCTCAATCAGAAACAGTCTGGCGGCAGGCGGATAAGTATGGTGTTCCTCGCCTTTGTTTTGTTAATAAAATTGACAAGGAAGGAGCCGACTTTTTCTTTTCTTTAAATTCGATTGAAAACCGGCTCACTCACCGAGCGGTAGCTGTTCAGATTCCTGTTGGCCAAAGGAGTGAATTTCAAGGGGTGATTGATCTTATGGAAATGAAGGCCCTTTATTTTGAGGGAGATAAAGGGGAAAAAGTGAGGAAAGAAGAAATTCCCGCTGAAATGCAGAGAGAAGCTCAAGAGTGGCGGGAAAAGATGATAGAAAAGATTGCTGAAACGGATGATAATTTAACCGAAAAATTTTTGGGAGGAGAGGAAATTTCAGTTCCCGAGTTGAAAACGGCTCTTCGAAAAGCGGTTATTCAAGGGAAACTTTTTCCAGTTTACTGTGGGTCGGCTCTTAAGAACAAAGGAGTTCAGCCTGTTTTAGATGGAGTAGTGGAATATCTGCCCTCGCCGGTGGATATTCCTCCGGCTAAAGGAATTAATCCAAAAACTGGAGAAGAAATTAAAATAGAAGCTAAAGATGAAGCTTCTTTTACCGCTTTGGCTTTCAAAATTGCCATTGATCCGTTTGTAGGACAACTTACCTTTTTTAGGGTTTACTCGGGCATTATTAAAGCGGGTTCTTATGTATTAAATTCTACTAAAGGTGAAAAAGAAAGAGTGGGAAGAATTCTCCGAATGCATGCCAATCATCGCGAGGAAATGCAAGAGATTTATGCTGGGGGAATTGGCGCTTTAGTAGGAATGAAGTATACCACAACTGGTGATACTCTTTGTGATCCGGAAAAACCCGTTCTTCTAGAAGCAATTACTTTTCCCGAACCAGTTATTTCAGTAGCCATTGAGCCAAAAACCAAGGCTGATCAAGAGAAAATGGGAATAGCTCTCAAAAAACTTGCTGTGGAAGATCCTACTTTTCGGGTTCGAACAGATGAAGAAACGGGCCAGACTATTATTTCCGGGATGGGCGAGCTTCATCTTGATATTATTGTTGATCGGATGAAACGCGAGTTTAAGGTAGAGGGGAATGTTGGCCGGCCGCAAGTCGCCTATCGGGAAACAATCAAGAAATCAGCGGAAGCAGAAGGAAAATACATTCGCCAGTCCGGCGGGCGGGGTCAGTATGGACACTGCTGGCTTAGGGTTGAACCCAATGAAAAAGGAAAAGGCTTTGAGTTTATTGATGAAATTAAAGGAGGGATTATTCCTCAAGAATATATTCCCGCCATTCAAAAAGGAGTCAAAGAAGCTTTGGATCGGGGGGTTGTTGCCGGATATCCGCTGGTTGATATAAAAGTAACTGTTTACGACGGTTCATACCACGAAGTTGATTCATCAGAGGCGGCGTTTAAAATTGCTGGTTCTATGGCTCTTCAGGAAGGAGTGAAAAGGGCTGAGCCAGTTATTCTGGAGCCAATTATGAAAGTGGAAGTAGTTTCGCCTGAGCAATTTATGGGGGATATTGTGGGAGATATCAATGCTAAACGGGGACAAATTCAGGAAATTGATGACCGTGGCGAAGGAAATGCTCGGGTAAAGGTAATAAAAGCGCTGGTGCCGCTTGCTTCTATGTTTGGCTATGCTACTCAGCTTCGTTCGATGAGTCAAGGAAGAGCTAGTTATAATATGGAATTTGATCACTACGAGGAAGTGCCGGCAAATATCGCGGAGGAGATTAAGAGTGGAGGAAAGAAGTAAGCTGTAGAGAAGCGGGATTAGGGCAGTGGGACAAGTTGTTGTAGGCTGTGGGTCATAGTAAAGAACCTTAAAGTTTATAACTTATAACCTGATCTATAGCCTACTTTCTAT
>CAZHTL010000057.1:0-9395 GCA_964535415.1 uncultured Bdellovibrionales bacterium
CAGAGTGACCTCATCTCCCGGCTCGGCTTTGAAATAAGTTACAGAAGCCAGAAGCACGCGATAAGCCTTTCCTTCAGCAAGGACAACATAATTTCCCAGATCATCCTGACTGACAATTCCAATTAGCCTTTTTCTCTCCACTGGGCCAATTTGCTTATATATAAAAGAACCGTCCGGAGTTATTGTCAATTTCAACATATCTCCCTCCACCAATTTTGATTTTGAAGCATAATTAGCTGGAACAGGATATTGTTTTCCGTCGGTTCCGATCATAACTTGACCATCAAAAACTCCTTCTATAATTTCTCCTTCCTCGTCAGAAGAGGAAGGAACTTTAGGTTTGGGCGCCGTTTTTTTGACTGACCTTACTTCAATTTGAGCCAGCATTGCTCGAGCAGACGCAATAGTGCGTTCTGCGTTGGTAATCATCTCTCGAATAGCGGCGATTTTTTGGAGTTCCTGATCGTTTTCTTTGGAATTTTTTTTCTTTTTATTATTCGGCATTCTTGAGTTTTGCGCTGGACTGGCAAAGAAAAATCCCCCTACCAGTCAATCGCATTTTGTTTCTGTTTTTACTTGCCACCATGCCAAAATATGTTCATACCCTTCTCAATACATCCACTTCTTAGTACATTCTAATCTTCAAGGAAAATTCAGCATCGGTATTTCAGTATTTTGGCTTGGGGTATAGTACACCTGAATTATAGAGTGACTTTCAAAAACGCGCAAGTGCGCTTGCGAAATATAGTAAACAGAAGGCGATAATAATATGGATTGTGAAATGCAAAAATGTTGAAATATAAAAATATCTTTTAGTGATGTTTAATTTGCCTTAACTATAAAAATTAATCTGCCTTAACTACAAAATTGACTATAAAAATTGACCTTAGTTTATAGTTAATAGGTGAAAAAAGTGGATAACTTGTGAGTAAAGTAACTGGCAATTCGCTTATATAAGCGATTTTTTGTTTTGGCAAGAAGTGTTGACTTATGTTTCTCAGTGGGGTAAAATGTAGTTGCGGTGTTAAGAAGTGGATAAAAGTGGGGATAATTCGAGAGAATTGCGGATAACTGTCGGAGCTCACAGTCCTTAGGCTACAGATTACGAATCAGTTACGGATATACGAATGAATTTATTTGGGGGGCGATTATAAACTCGAGTCGATCGCTTATATTTCGTTGATTTGTATATTCGTAAGAGATTTGTAATTCGGCAATAGACTTTATGTTTATTGGAGAATATAGCTACAATCTAGATCCGAAGAAACGAATAGCTATTCCCTCAAAATTTCGGGAAGATTTTTCTGGTCGGGCAGTTATTACTCGAGGTTTAGACAAATGTCTTTTTGTGTATCCTATGAAAACATGGGAAGAATTATCTTCAAAACTCGGGAGTTTTCCGATGGGGGAGTCGGGAACCAGGAGTTTTGTAAGGTTAATGCTGGCGGGAGCAGTGGATGTTGATATTGATAAATTCGGCCGGATACTAATTCCGGATTATCTCAAAGAGTACGCTGGTCTCAAAAAAGAAGTCGTCATTGCCGGCCTCTATAACCGTCTTGAGATTTGGGACAGTGAAAATTGGAGGAAATATAAAGAGGAAGCCGAAAAAAATACGGATGAAATTGCAGAGCGGCTCGGGAAGTTAGGAATTTATTAAGACTCGCGAATAAAGAACGAAGTAACAGCGGATAAGAATGAATGAAATTAGTATTAGTAAAAGTTTGTCTTATTAGCTTTCATTCGCTCTATATTCGTGAGTGGTTATGATTCATAAATCGGTATTACTTAAGGAAGTCATTAAGAATCTAAATCTAAAACCGGGAATGACAGCTGTTGATGGGACTTTGGGAGCAGGTGGGCATTCACTGGCAATAATCAAAGAAATTCTTCCCGGCGGAAAGTTGATTTCAATTGATTGGGACAGGCAAGCAATTAAAAATTTTCAAAAAATATTAGCAAGGGAAAGTTACGATATCCCAAAGAGGACCTTCCCCGCGTCAATAAAAAGCAACATTAGTGACGAACACGATTCTCCTTTCGCTTTTGTGTCCTTATTTTCGGGGGATGAAATCGTCGGGTATTGGTGCGGGGTAAGTGAAAATTACGCAAATTTAGATAAGATTTTAGAGAGTTTAAAAATAAATAAAGTCGATGCAATTTTGGCTGATCTTGGATTAAGCTCTGACCAAATTGAAGATCCAAAGAGAGGATTTAGCTTTTTGCAAAATGGGCCGCTGGATATGCGCTACTCTCTAGAAATAGAAAAAAAGACAGCGGCGGACGTGGTGAATAATTATTCTGAAAAAGACTTAACTCAAATTTTTTGGAAGTATGGTGAAGAAAAATACGCACGAAGAATTGCGAAGGAAATCATCCGAGTCAGGAAAATCAAGAGAATTAGGGAAACCAGAGAATTGGTTGAAATTATTGCCAACGTGGTTCCAGAAAAGTATAAAAGAAAAAGACTCCATTTTGCTACCAAAACTTTTCAGGCTTTGCGGATTGAAGTCAATCAAGAGTTGAAAAATTTGGAGGTATTCCTTGAAAAAGCGGTGAAAATTTTGACCAAGGGTGGAAGGCTGGTGATCATCAGTTTTCATTCGCTCGAGGATCGAATAGTTAAAAATTATTTCTTAAAAGAATCTCGCGACTGTATTTGTCCGTCGAAATTTCCCCGCTGCGCTTGTGGCCATAAAAAGACTGTCAAATTGATCACTAAAAAGCCGATTCAACCTAGCGAAAAAGAAATCAGAGATAATCCCAGGGCAAGAAGTGCCAAGATGAGGGTTGTGGAAAAAATATAGTTTCTCTGGATACAAATTTGCGAGAAAATACAAATTCGGGTAAAAATCGCAGTTCCTTTATTCAATTATTTAGTATTTTTCCAATTGTTCGTAGTTCGCAGCAAAAATACAAACAAATAACAAAAACAAATAACAAAAAAGACAGGGGGCGAAAATCCAATGAGTCGCTATCTGACTATTACTCACTCCAACTCCATTCGCTTTGGTGAAAGAAAAAAAGCGTTAAGTTCCGGATTTCGGATGGGGCGGATAACATTGAGTTTTTTTCTAGTAATGCTGATTTGCGCGGCGGGAGTTTTTTATATCTTTGAGGTGAATAATATAGCCACAAAAGGGTATGAAATAAAAAGTTTAGAAAACCGGCTTAATGAACTTAGAAGAGAAAATGAAAATCTTCGCCTTCGGGAAGCCGAATTAAGATCGATATATAAAATTGAAGAAAAAACCGAGGAACTTAATATGGCGGTGCCGCAGAACATAAGTTACCTCAATCTGCCCGGCGATGTGGCGATGAAATAGAAGGACTCGCGAACCAGGAACGAGTTTTTAGCGTATTGGCAGGCTTGCTCTCATTCGTTTCAAATTCGCTCTTCATTCGTGTTTTTATGAATAATAAAAGATTTTCTAAGAACAGATATAGCTTCCTGAAAATAAACTTCCGGATATATATTCTGGTTGTTTTTATTTTATTAGCAGCGGGAATAGTGATTTTTCGTCTCTATACTCTCCAAGTTCTTGCCCGAAATTATTATCAAGAATTAGCAGCTGATCAGCACAAAGTTTTTGATAAGCTAATTCCCGAAAGGGGAGAAATATTTGTAAAAGATAAAAATGGCTATTATCCCGTAGCAGTAAACAAGAAATTAAATCTTGTTTATGCGGTGCCGCGGGAAGTAGAAAATCCGCAGGAAGCGGCTAAGCAAATTGCACCAATCTTGGAGCTAGATGAAGAGGAAACTAAGGCGAAATTGAATCGGCCAGATGGCTGGTATGTGGTTCTTAAACATCAGGTGGATGACAAGAAAGTTTCCCAACTGAAGGAGAAAAATTTGAAGGGAATTTACTTTTCTCCCGAAGATAAACGATTCTACCCTGGAGGAACCTTTGCTTCTCAGGTTATTGGTTTTGTTGGATCGAATGGCAGTCAAATCAAAGGACAATATGGTATTGAGGCTTATTGGGAGAAAGAGTTGGCGGGCCGGGAGGGTCATCTTGAGCAGGAAAGAGATACCGGCGGTCGCTGGATTTCTATTGGCGAAAGAACTATCGTGCCGGCAGAAAATGGAGCTGATATCTATCTCACTCTTGACCATATCATTCAATATCGAGCCGAAATGGCGATTAAAAAGGCAGTGGAGAAATACAGTGCAGACAAAGGAACAATTATTGTTCAAGATCCTCACCGCGGAGCAATTCTAGCAGCGGCGTCTTGGCCGACTTTTGATGCCAATGAATTTTCCAAAGTTGAAAATATGTCGCTTTTTTCCAATCCGGCAGTGAGTGAAACATACGAGTGCGGCTCGGTTTTCAAGCCTATCACAATGGCAGCCGGCCTGGATGCGAAAGTTGTGACGCCGGATACAACTTATACGGATACTGGCGCAGTGAGTGAAGCGGGTTACACCATCAAAAATTCAGATGGGAAAGCTAATGGAGTCCAGACAATGACACAGGTTTTGGAAAAATCCTTGAATACAGGGGCAATATTTGTAGAAAAACTTTTAGGAAACTTGCGCTTTTATGAATATGTCAAAAGCTTTGGCTTTGGACAGGTTTCGGGAATTGAAACAATTGGAGAGGCTTCCGGAGATATTTCTGGTGTGGCAACTCTTCGTGATATAAATTCCTTTACGGCTTCCTTTGGTCAAGGTATTTCCGTAACTCCTCTTCAATTGGTAAATGCTTTTTCGGCAATTGCTAATGGAGGAGAATTAATGAAGCCTTATTTAGTAGAGAAAATTATAACCAGTAATGGGGAGGAAATTGAAACTAAGCCCCAAGAAATAAGGCGAGTTATTTCAAGAGAAGCTAGTCTTGATCTAACGCGGATGTTGGTGAGTGTTGTTAAAAATGGACATGGAAAGAAAGCGGGAGTCCCGGGTTATTTGGTAGCTGGAAAAACCGGCACGGCTCAAGTTCCTAAAAAGTCGGGAGGCGGTTATGAGGAAAACCAGCATATTGGCTCTTTTGTTGGTTTTGCGCCGGCTTATGATCCGAAGTTTGTGATGTTGGTAAAGCTTGACAATCCCAAAAGTGTTGAGTGGGCAGAGTCAAGCGCTGCGCCAACTTTTGGTGAAATGGCAAAGTTTATGCTAGATTATTTTGGTGTGGAGCCAACAGAGGAATATACTCAAAAGGATCTGGATGTTTTCAATGCTACGCATGATGTTTCCATCTATCAGGCGGTAAAGCCGGAAGAACAGTCTATCCAGTCTATTCAACAGGTTCAGTCAAGAGAGGAAAAGAAGGATAAAAATAAAAAAAGGAGATAGGTCGGTACTGTTACAATTTATTTTTCATCTTGTTTAAGCCAAAATTTGATTAGATTTTATAGAGATAAGCTTATCGGGACTGGAAGAAAGGCTATGAGACCTGGAAGCTTAGCTTCTGATACGGAAGCTAAGCTTCCAAGCATTTTTTTATTGCCTGTTGAGGACAAGCCTGTGATCTGTGACTAGTAACCAATCCAACTACTTAATAGCCAAAGCAACTAGTGACTAAAATTTATGAAGTCTCGCAGGATATTACTTCTTGAGAAAATTCTCAGATACTTGGCAATCAAAGCCTTGTGCCGTTTCAAACCTCGGATTGTTGGAATAACAGGTTCGGTGGGTAAAACTTCAACCAAAGAAGCCATATCTACAGTGCTTTCTTCGAAGTTTAGGGTACGGAAAAACGAGAAAAACTATAACAACGAAATTGGTCTTCCTCTTACTGTATTGGGACTGGAAAGCGGAGGGGGGAGTTTTTGGAAATGGGCAATAGTTTTGCTTCGATCTCTTTTTGTTATCTTATTTGAGAGCAAAAAAAATTATCCGGAAATTTTGGTTTTAGAAATGGGAGCTGACCGACCGGGAGATATCAAATATCTTGTTAGCTTCTTAAAGCCGGAAGTAGGAGTGGTGACAGCTGTTGGAATCAGTCACCTTGAGTTTTTCCGAGATAAAAAACAAATCGCTAAGGAAAAGAGCACGTTGGTAAAATATCTTCCCAAAGAAGGATTAGCCATTCTCAATTTCGATGATGAAGAAGTGAGAGAAATGGCGGAAGATACAAAAGCTAAAGTAGTATTCTATGGATTTTCTGAAAAAGCAGAAGTGCGAGCCTCAGACATTTTTTTTGGATATGAAAAAGGTGAAGATTTCTATGGCGAAAGTTTGGATAAAATAAGAGGAATTAGTTTCAAACTGAATTATGACGGCGCTTCTGTTCCGGTGAGACTTTTGCGGTCAGTTGGTCGGCCGCAAATTTATTCGGCTTTAGCGGCAGCAGCAGTAGGTATTCATTTTGGGATGAATCTTCTGGAGATTTCGGAAGCTCTCAAAAATTTTCAAGCTCCGGCGGGGAGGCTTAATCTTATTGAGGGAATCAAAAATACGATGATTATTGAAGACAGCTACAATGCTGCGCCTCAGTCTACTTTGGCAGCTTTGGAAGTTTTGGAAAAAATTCGAGCTCGTCGGAAATTGGCAGCGCTGGGAGATATGTTGGAGCTAGGAATAGAAACCGAAGCAGGGCATCGGGAAGTAGGCAGAAAAGCGGCTCAAGGAGTGGATATATTGTTTGCCGTGGGAGAAAAAGCTAAATTCATTGCCGATGAAGCTGAAAAAGCTGGCCTTGACAAAAAGAATATTTTTTGCTACGATAGCTCGTTCGAGGCCAAGATCCCTATTCAAAAAGCCTTGAAAGAAGGAGATGTGATCTTAGTAAAAGGCTCTCAAGGAGCCCGGATGGAGTTGATTTCAGAGGAAATTATGCGCTATCCACAAGAAGCCGAAAAGCTTCTTCCGCGACAGACACCGGAATGGAAGAAAGCCTAGTTTCTTTCTGAGATGTCATCTTAGGAAAAACTTTATTGTGGATAACTTCCTCTTGACTGAAGATGTTAGCAAAGTAAAATAGAAAGCGTCAAAACAAAAAGGAAAAAGGAAAACCAAATTTCGGAAAAATTGAATATTTGGAGAGAGCTGACGGTTGACGTGAATAGGGGCTAACCGTAAGCTCTTTAAAAAATGATCCAAGCGATACGCTGGGTCGTTTTGTGTTTATAAAAGAGGTCGAACCTCACTTCGGTCACCGATTGAGACAAAATATTGCCGGCAGGGCAACTGAAGTTTTACACGTTGCAGTAGCGAAGTTTAATCTCTAAAACCGAGTAAAAACCCTTAGTGGATTTATAAACCTAAACTACTGAGCCTCGGCTGAAAGTTTTTTTGTCTGGGGTTTAGTAGTTTAAAAAAATAAAAAAGAAAAAGGGAGAAAAAAATTTCTTCCGAGGAGGAAGCATGATTAAGGAAATGGGAGAAATGGGATTTCTCCCTATCCGGGGAGAGAATCCCGATGGGTGCATTTGCATCTATCGGGAGGAACAAGAGGATGGCCACTGCATTAATAAGGGCCATCCGGTTTGCGAGAGACATCACCCGGGGTTAAAGCGGACCCTTTTTATCGTCCGGCTGACTCCGGCTCATGCTTAATAAAAGGAGGTGATAAAATTGCGACTAAAAATTGTTTAAGAGCCTGTGGCGACTGCTTGGCAGCCGCACCCAACGTGGAACACGGGCTCTTTTCTTTTTGGAGAAAATCTTTTTCACAAAGCCTAATTTTTTAAAAAAGCCCAATCTGGAAAAATATGTTTAACATGCGATCGCAGTTTAAGCATGCAGTTTGTAAACTTTCTTCAAAGCTAACTGATGGTAGACATGTCAAATGCCTTTAATTATGTGATTATCCCTACAAATCTCGCCAGTATTGTCTGTACTTTTGATTTACTGCGTTTGTTGTCTAAATTTCTGAAATAGTATAAGCTAAAAATGTCTTCTAGTCTTTTGGTCTTTGGTTCAAGATTTATTTAATAGGCCTAGAATGAAAGCGAAGAAAATATTTTCGCCGATGTTTTTATAAGAATTTTTTTAAAATTTAACTTAGCAAAAATTATGAATGCCAATCGAAATTGGGAGGCTCTCAAAAAAAACGATCCGGAAGTATATAACGCTCTCATTGGTGAAGAAGAAAGAGAGCAAAAAGGAGTGGAACTTATTCCTTCCGAGAATTATACTTATCCCGAAGTACTTGCCGCCAACGGTTCAATTTTAACCAACAAATATGCCGAAGGCTATCCGGGAAAAAGATATTACGGCGGACAAACGTATACTGATATCGTTGAAAATTTAGCCCGGGAACGCGCCAAAAAGCTTTTTCGCTGCGAACACGCCAATGTTCAGCCGCTTTCCGGCTCACCTATGAATCAAGCGGTCTATTTTGCTTTTCTTGAGCCTGGCGACACGGTTTTGGCGATGGAGCTTTCTCACGGGGGGCATTTGACTCATGGCGCGCCGGTTTCCCATATGGGGAAAATCTTCAATTTCGTCCGCTACAAAACCCACCCCGATGAAAAAGGAAGAATCGACTTTGAAGAGCTTTTGAAGGTAGCCAAAGAGTGCCGGCCTAAAATTGTTATGTGCGGTTATACTTCTTATCCGCGGGATTATGATTATACCGACTTCAAAAAAGTAGCGGATGAAGTTGGAGCGTTGACCTTTGCGGACGTAGCTCATATTGGAGGATTAATTGCGGCGGGCGTAATGCGAAATCCTTTTGATTATGGCTTTGACATTGTTTCCACAACTACTCATAAATCTCTTCGCGGTCCGCGAGCCGGAATGATAATGTGCAAAAAAGAATACGCTGAGGCGATTGACAAGTCTGTTTTTCCAGGACTTCAGGGCGGTCCGCATATGCATACCATCGCGGCTATTGCTGTGGCTTTAGGAAAAGCGCTCGAGCCGGAATTTAAAGAATATGGAAAACAGGTTCTTTCCAATGCAAAAACGCTTGCCGAGGAGATGATGAAAAGTGGAGTGAAGTTGATTACAGATGGGACGGATAATCATATGATGGTGGCTGATACCGTCCAAAGTTTTGGTATCGACGGAAAGCTGGCAGAAGAGACTCTCGACAAAATATCAATTACGGTCAATAAGCAAGTGATTCCAGATGATCCCAATCCGCCTCTCCGGCCCAGTGGTATTCGGTTGGGAACGCCGGCGGCAACTACCCGAGGGATGAAAGAGGAGGAGATGAAAAAATTAGCTGCCTGGATTGTCTTGGCGCTCCAGAACCACCAAAATGAAGAAAAGCTAACAGAAATCAAAAAAGAAGTGGAAGAATTTTGTATTCAGTTTCCTGTGCCGGGAGTATAAAATTTAGAATTCTTCGAAAAACTTAACTTCTTTCTTGTTGGTGGGGAATCCTTTAGTGGAAAGGTTTTTTGTTGTGTTTGTTTAGAACTTTAAAGTAAGGCAGGTTGATTTTTTTAAGAAAATTTGAAAAGAATTTTTATGAGCCTTTTTAATGTCAATGGAATAT
>CAZHTL010000058.1:0-2538 GCA_964535415.1 uncultured Bdellovibrionales bacterium
GAATAAAAGGGATTCCAATGTAATTTCAAAATCAAATTTAACTAAAGAAGCCACAGCTGATTCTGGACTAAAGCCTCAAGAGGAAATGATTCTGATTCCGGCTGGAGAATTCCTTATGGGCAGTACAGAAAAACAAGCTCTTGAAGCCTGGCAAAAAAATGACGGCGGCCACGACAAAGAAAGTTACCTTGCCGAATATCCTCAAAGAAAAATAAAGCTTCCTGATTTTTATATTGACAAAAAAGAAGTTTCTAATAGCGATTACAAGCTATTTATCGAAGCAACAAACCACACTACTCCCGCTCTTTGGAGTGATCGAAATCTCAATCACCCTACTCAACCAGCCGTTGGAATTAGCTGGTACGAAGCAGACGCCTACTGCAGATGGCTTGGAAAGAGACTACCCACGGAAGCTGAATGGGAAAAAGCGGCTCGCGGAACAGATGGAAGAATCTGGCCATGGGGAAACACTTGGAACTCTCGAAAAGACAATCACGGCAACGGCACCGAGTATGGCTTTGACGAAAGCGATGGCTGGAAATATACCGCTCCAGTAGGAGCTGAACTTGGCATAAGTTTTTACGGAGTCCTAAATATGGCTGGAAATGTTTATGAATGGACGGCTGATGATTTTAATGCTTATCCAGGAAACGACAAGTATCTACAAGAAGACTTTGGAAAAGGCTTTAAGGTAATAAAAGGCGGCGCTTACGACGATGGAGCAAGTGAACAAAGGCCCGCTTCCAGAATTGGTTATCCAAAGGACTATAAGGACGTAGATATCGGTTTTCGGTGTGTAAAAGATAAATAATTTGCCGCTCTAAGGGCAAGTTAGGTACCCAAAAATAGTTTTTATATAAGCCATTTTAGACCGTAATACGGGTTTATTACGGTCTTTTTTGTTATGATGCACGCAAAAGTTAATTCTTAAATAAAAAATCTATGAAAAAGATCGCTTTGGGTTTAATACTACCCTTATTATTTCCCCTAGAAAAACCCTGTTTTGCCCAAATTGACTCTCCGCCCCATGTCATTATTAATGAAATTCAAGTTGCTGGCGCAAACAATAATGACGAATTTATTGAATTATTTAACCCCACCGACACCCCAATCAATTTGGAAGGGTATAAATTAACCAAAAAGACAAAAACGGGCAATTTGGAAAGCACCCTCGTAAGCACGGCTAAATTTTCTGGAACTATTCAAGCGCGCGGATACTTTTTAATCGCTCACCCGGACTACCAAAATCAAATTTCAGCCGATCTTTCTTATTCCAGTTCAACTTATTATCTTTCTAAAGATAATTCGGTTTTTTTGTATGATAAAAATGACCAACTTTTGGATAAAGTTGGTTTTGGCGCGGTAGATTCTTCTAATTCCGAAGGCAGGCCGGCTCCGAATCCCGATGCTAATCAGAGCATAGAAAGAACAAATTTTATTGATACCGATAACAATGCAGCTGATTTTTCTATAAACAACCTCCCTTCTCCAAAAAATAGCAGCGTCTTTGAAAATTACGGCAAAGAATCGCTGGATAGCAGTGAATCTTCGGAAGATACAGGAAACAACAATAACACTAGCTTGGATGCGCCAGATTTTTGTTCTGCCACATCATTGGACGTTAGACTAAGTGAAATTCTCCCCTATCCAGCAGACGGCAGTGAATTTGTCGAAATAACAAATACTGGTGAAGGTTGCGTAGACGTTTCTGGATGGAAGATAATGGATGAATCTGGCCACAAAAAAGAATTCCCTCAAAATTCAATCATCGGGCCGGGAGAATATCTTTTTCTGGAAGGAAATCTTTACCTCAATAACAGTTCAGACACGGTTTATCTTCTAGATGCGAACGGAAACACCAAAACTGAGGCACTGGATCAAGGATTTTACGAAAAAGCCCGAAAAGATTTTTCTTTTGCTTTGGATAGTCAAAAATGGCAATGGACCTCCATTCCAACACCCGGCAAGAAAAATATCATTGCAACACCCGAAGTCGCTGAAAAAGATACAATTGAAATAGATAACTCTCAAGAAATAATAGAGAGCTATCCCTCCAATGCAAATATATATCTCAATGAAATTCTCCCTTATCCTACGGAAAACTCTGATGAAGAATATATCGAAATCGCAAATGGCAGTGCTGAATCGGTTAACCTTTTCGGCTGGCGCCTCAAGGATGCTTCCAAAAGCAAGGGATATCAATTTAAAGAGCATATCCTCCTAGAACCTGGAGAATATCTTATTATCCATAAGACCCAATCAAAAATTTCTCTCAATAATTCAAAGGAGTCTTTGTCCTTGTATGACCCCCAAGGGAACATTGTTTCTAGTATTTCTTATGAAAAATCGCCAAAAAACATTTCTTACAGCTTCGACGGAGAAAAATGGCGCTGGAGCAAATATCTTACCCCCGGCAAAGAAAATAGGTTCGACACGAAACCGTCAGTAAAAATCAAAAAAATAAAGCGTGCCTACAAGGGTTTTTATATAAAATTTTCTGCTCAGGCTAAAGACAAAGAAACGAAAAAGTTGAAATAT
>CAZHTL010000059.1:0-5568 GCA_964535415.1 uncultured Bdellovibrionales bacterium
ATCTTCCCCAGCTCGCACGAGATAATTAGCCGTAGCTATCTTTGACATTCCAGGAATAAAACGCAAAACTTCACTAAAATTTCCTCCAATTTGAGAAATTTCTTCGCTTGCTTCTTTCAAAATCTCATATGACTCTTCAAAATTTGAAGAAGCTTTTTCGAATTGACCCATTGAGAGATTTTCTTGAGCTTCTGCGAATTTTCCTAAAACCTTTTCCCCGGATTGAGAAAGAGAATTCTTTATTTCTAGTCCTCTCTCAATAAAGGAAAAAGAAGAAAAAATGAGTGAGAATAAAAAGACCGCTATCGAAAAAGTAAAAACGGTTAAAAAACGATTTTGAAAAGAAAAAGGGGACCCTCGAAAAAAATTCGGCAGTACTGAAAAACGGTCTTTTTTAAAAGAACGTTTTCTTTTCTTTTCCCTTCTTTTGCTTTTAAGGAAATTCAGTATTTCTTCAGTTGATTTTGAAGCATCAAAATCAGAGGGAATCTGAGTTCCCTCAAACTCAGGTTTCTGAGCAAAAAGACCGTTGGAATCATATTCAAAAATTTTTTCTAAAATTTCTTCTTTCTTTTCCTCATTTTTCCTGTCAACCAAAACTCTTGGAACGTAAACCCTCGAAACAGAAATGAGTTCGTCCGGTACTATTCTCCCGAGCTGGATTACATTTGCCTGCTCTTTCTTTTCTTCTTCAATCCAACGTTTTTGTTTTTGCTCTTCCCGGAGAAATTCTTTATTAAGTTTAGGTTTTCTTGCTGAAAACTGATGGGGATAGAGAATCTCCCTGACTGCTTTTATATCCTCAAACTTCCCATAAACCTCTTCCTCTAAAGAAATTCCTCTAAGTCGCACAATCTTTTCAGGCTTGCCAATCTTCTCCAGGTCCAAGGAACCGTCAGGCTTTACGGGCCTTACATCATAAAGCTTTTTTAGTATCCGTTTTCGTTTTGTCATTTTTTACTTATTTCATTTATTGCCCAGCTTTAATGTAAACTTCACGAGTTTCTCTAGCCATCTTTTCCCAACTGAATTTTCTTATTCGCTCTTTGCCTTTCTCAATAAGTCTTTGGCGAAGATTTTCATCGGAAATAGCTTTTTCGATGATTTCAGCCATTTCTGTTTCTGCTTTAGGATCAAAATACACTGCCGCGTCACCAAGAATTTCCGGAAGGCAAGAAGCCTGGGAACTGACAACAGGAACATTTTCCGTCATAGCTTCAAGGGGAGGAAGGCCAAAGCCCTCATAGAGTGACGGAAAAACATAGAGAAGGGATTCGCGATAGACAACTGGCAGGTGTTCATCCAAGACATAATCGGCAAATATAACTTTCTTCACAGAGTTTTGGGAAACAAATTCTTTTAGCCGCCTATAAAAATAATCTTCCTTTCCAACTAAAACCAAGTAGAGGTGGGGGTGCTTTTTGATAATTTCTTTAAAAACTAAAACAAGCCTTTCAAGGTTCTTATGGGGATAGGCATTCCCTACATATAGAAGATACGGCTTTATTATACCATATCTATTCAAAATATTCTTAACCGTATCCTGAAGGGGTTTGTTGAAAACGTCCGCCGCTTCGTAGGTAACAAAAATTTTTTTCTCAGGAACATAGAAATACTTAATAATATCTTTCTGGGTATACTTAGAAACAGTAATTATTTTTTGGGACTTTTGGATAGCATTTTTAATCGTTTTTTTATAAGCCAATTTCTTAAAAAAATACATAAATAGAGACAAGGTAGAAGCCCGGCGAGTTGGATAATGAAAAAGAATAAGGTCATGAATTGTTACCACAAATTTCCCCTTATAGAAAATCGGAACATTGAAGTGCGGAAAATGAACAAGATCAAGCTTGAATTTCCTAAGAATTCTTGGAAACCAGAATTGTTCTCGAAAACCGTACCAGGGAATATCTGTCATGATTTTTGAAAAATTTGGATTTCGGGGTTGATACTCATTCCAATTTTCCCTGCACAAAAAAACATAATATTGATTTTCTCGATCAACTTTTTCAAGATTTTCAATAAGTTTTTGGATATAGCGCCCTAGTCCCTTTCCAATCGATCCAAAAAAACGAGCATCAATACCAATTTTCATAGTATATAAAACTTTTCCTAAGATGACATCTTAGGAAAAGTTTATGTTTCTGTTTCCTGTCGCAAATGACTTCAGTTTCACCGCTCATTTATATCCGATTCTTTAAGTTTTCGAATATTTGAAGAGTCTCTTTTGCACTTTTTTTCCAGCTAAAATTTTGAGACTGTTTCAATCCTCGCTCTCTCAACGTATTATACAATTTTTTATCAAGAAGAATGCTTTTCATTGCTTCAAGTAATTCCTGGGGACGATGAGGATCAATCATTAAAGCAGCTTTTCCAGCAACTTCGGGAAGAGAGGAGGTATTGGAAGTAATAACCGGTGTTCCGCAAGCCATTGCTTCGAGAACCGGCATCCCAAAACCTTCAAAAAAAGAAGGATAAACAAAAAGCGAGGCCAGATTATAGATAAAAGGCTTATCTACTCGATTGACATATCCGATAAGAATAATATTATCCTTTTCCTTACCAACTATATTATAACAAAGCGGGCTAACTTTTCCAGCTAAAATCAACTTGTATTCTTTAAATGCTAGCCCCTCTTTTTTAAGCTCTTTATAGGCTTTAATAAGAGAAGAAACATTCTTTCTCGGCTCAATATTTCCCAGATACAAAATAAACTTATAAGGCAAATGGTATTTTCTTTGGACCGCAAGTAATTTGGGGTCATTGCGACTGATAACTTTATAATCCTCGCTTACTCCATGATAAATAATACTTATCTTTTCCTTATTTATTTTATAAAGCTCTTCTAAATCATTCTTGGTTGACTGAGAAACAGCAATGACCTGCTTTAATTTTTTAACCAGCCGGCGCGGATTCACAAAATAATAATGCCAAAGGCGAGTTTTTATTCCAAAAAATTCCGTAAACCTTTCAAAGGAAAGATCATGAAAAGTTGCCACCAGGGGACATTTCTTGCTGACTGCTAAAAAATTTATGTTCGGCGCAAAAAAAATATCTACCCCTCCAATCAGCCTGTCTATTTTTGGCCAGTCAAAATACCAAAGAAAGAAATTTAGGATCCTATTAGGATACCGAAATCGCTTCAACTCAACCCGAGAATACTTCTTAAGAAAATCAAAATTTTTGCTTCTTTGCTTCCAAGAGTTGGAAAAAATAATATATTTGTTTTTCCTGTCAATCTCTAAAAGATTTTTAACGATCTCCAGTGCGTATTCCCCTACTCCGGAGATTTTCTCCTCCTCAAGACATCGCAAATCAATTCCAATTCTCATAACGACTCGCGAATTAAAAGCTAATTAGAGCGAATTATCTGTTCACATCCATTTGAAATTTGCTCTTTATTCGAGAGTTAAATAATGTTTTCCAAAAGCTAAAAGTGTTCCTACGAAAACTCCAAAGAGAATTGCTATTCCTATATTCAGCCACAAATTTTGAATATTTCTAACTATAACCAAATTTGACATTTCCACCGAAAACCAGTCTGGATCTCGCGAACCTGAATTTAAATTTTTTGTCTTCTCTGAAACAAGAGAAGTCACTGCTTCTGCTATCTTTCTTCCCTCTTCTTCTGATCTTACTTCAAAACGGACACCCACCAACCCGCTGGAAAGCTTTTCCGCCCGGAAGGTCTTTCCCAATTGACGAATTGTTTTTTCGCCAGAGTTCGCTCCGGCGTTGTCTAAAACTTCTTTAGCAACACCGGGAGATCTCAACCACTCGACAATTGTCTCGGCAAATTTTTCATCAGCTTGAAGACGATAAAACTGGTCATACCGGTAGTCAGTCGTATTTTGACTGGATAGCCGACTAACATTAAGAAGAAAATGAACTGAATAAGTTTCTGATCGTCGAACTGACCAAGCATAAACAACAATAGTGGCAACAAGGACCACATAAACAACAATGGATATGTTTGACTTCAGAATTTTGTAATATTCACGTAGTTCCATAAAGCTAGTTTCTAATATTTAATGATCAATTTTCAAATGAATCAGAGCTTATATACACTCTCACAATTTATTTGTTGTTTCTCCCCTACGACACCGTCTTAGTTAGAATTATCAGCAAGATTTCACATTGAGTCAGCTCAATAGTAGAAATTCAAATTCAACTCCAAATTCTTCTAAATTCCAATTTCAAAGTTTCAATTTCCAAAACAAGTTTTCTAATTTTAGTCACTGGAATTTTGCTATTGAATAGAATTTAGGATTTGGAATTTATGCACCTGGAGAAACCTTTCAACGTAGTCTTTTATTTTACTCTTAAATATATCTCTGTCAAATGGAAGGGTCTTTTCTCGAATTTTTCGGGCGTTAAACTTTTCAGGATCAAATTTTTTGAGAGTTTCAATTAGGCAATCGGGTGTTTGTTCGTCAAAAAATAATCCCTCCTCCCCTTCTTTTACGTGTTCCACAATATCGCCGCCCCGAAAAGCAATTATGGGTCTTCCTGCCGCCATCGCCTCAATAGCTACAATACCAAAATCTTCTTCCTGAGGAAAAATAAAGGCTCTCGCTTCGGAATAGGTTCTAGCAAGTTCTTCATCACTCAATCTTCCGCTAAAAATGATGTTTGGCTTAGCCATAGCCAAAAGACGCTTGAAATCCGGACCGCGGCCAATAATTTTCAAGGGCCAACCTAAGCGATTGAAAGCTTCAATAACAATATCAAAGCGCTTGTATGTCATAAGACGTCCCACCATCAAAAAATAATCACCTTTTCTCTTGCCAATATAAAATCTTTTGACATCTACCGGCGGATTAATAACTTCTGAATCTTTTTTGTAATACTTTTTAATTCGACCAGCGACAAATTTTGAATTGGCAATATATTTATCTGGCCGTTCTGCGCTTACTCGGTCCCAGACTCGAATATAATTCATAAAAAAAGGGACCATTTTTTTCACAAATCGCGGAAAGCCGAACTCTTCGATATATTTTTGACAGTCATCCCAAGCATAACGCATCGGCGTATGGCAGTAGCAAATATGAAGTGTTTCCGGCCGAGTGATAATTCCCTTGGCATAGCTTGAAGAATCAGAAAGAACAACATCGTATTTTGAGAAATCAAATTGCTCAATGGCAAATGGCATTAGAGGCGGAAAAATTCGGTGATTTCTGCGAGAATAGGGAAAATTCTGAAGAAAAGAGGTATAAATCCGCTTTCCCTTGAAAATTCCGTGGGTTTTTTCCTCGTCGTAGATGAGCGTATAAATCGGCGCGTAGGGCCAGATTTCCGTGAAACATTCCAGCACCCTTTCCGCGCCCCCGTATTGGACGAGATAGTCGTGAACCAGAGCTATTTTCATGGAATTCTCTACGAATTACCTGCCCGACCCGCTTAAATTTCTTCGAAATTTATTTCGGGTCAAAGCAGGCGGGCAAATCTTTACAAATATACAAATTAAAGTTGATAACGAATAAATTATATCTTTTTTGTGATTTTTTAGCAAAAAAAGACTTGACGGAAGTTGGGCTCCCGTCAAGAGCAGGTCCGTAAGTCATTAAG
>CAZHTL010000060.1:0-3124 GCA_964535415.1 uncultured Bdellovibrionales bacterium
CTGCTATAATGGAGTCACCCTATCCCGCCCAATGGGTCAAAACTGCTTCTTTTTAGTTGCTTTAGCCTCAATATTTCCTTATCTTCAGCGTTGATTTAGAAGAGCAAAGAAAAGAATAGACTAAAGAAAAAAATAATCGAATAAGAAATATTTCGACCCAAGATATGAGCGGGCTGTTATTATGCCCAAAACAAGCTTTTATAACAATTAACAAAAACGAGAAAATGAAAATCGATCTTAGAAGAGAGGGAATAATACCCAAAAAACCAGAAACAAAGTTTTCTGCTCCGAGACCTGAGCCAAAAATAGAGGCTCAGCCCCAAACTCCTGGACCAATGAAGGATTCTCGAATTCCATTAATTATTGATTGGATAATTGTAGGAGTTATATACCTGCTAACTTTCCTGACTCCGTTATTTTTCCTCCCTACAGTACCCAGTATTCTTGAGCTTAATAAACAGCTTTTGGTTGTCACTTTAGGAGGAATTGCTTTTCTAGCTTGGGTTGGAAAACTGGCTTGGGAAGGCCGAATCCGGATAAAGAAAAATTTTCTTCTTGTCCCTCTTATGATTTTTCTTTTAATTCTTTCTCTCAGTACCATTTTTTCTGTCTACCGAGATCAAAGTATGTGGGGAGCTCTTGGAACCGAAAGTCTTTCTCTTGTTACTTTTATCGGGCTTATAGCCATACTTCTGGTAATAAACAACAATTTTAATACCAGAAAAAAAATCCAGGTATTAATTTTGACCCTAATTGGCTCTTCCGCTCTTGCTACTATTTATGCTCTTTTGCAAATCTTTGGAAAGTTTTTGTTCAAGAATCCAGCTGTTGCCCAAAATTCATTTAACACGGTAGGATCAGTCTATGCTTTCTCAATTTATATCGGGGCTATCCTGATTATCACCGTAGCTATGTTTCTTGAGAAACAGCCTCTCATTACAAAAATCTTTTTAATTATTTTGGCTTTTCTCTTTACCTTCGCTTTAATCATGATTAATTTCATTACGGCTCTTGTAACCTTTCTAATTGGTATGGCAATTCTCCTGGGACTAGCTATTATCACGAGTGGAAACGAGGAAAAAAACCGAAATTTAGTCTTTCCGATGGTTATTCTCACCCTCATTCTTTTAGCCGCTCTGGTAGGAAAAAGCCGTTCAATCGTAAATGTTCAACTTCCCATAGAGGTGGGTCTTTCTCGAAGTGCTTCTTTCGATGTGATTAAGGGAACTTGGAAAGACAGATTTCTTTTGGGTCCCGGACTTTCCAATTATGACCTTGCTTATCTCAAAAATAAGCCTATTGAAATCAACCTTACCAATTTTTGGGCAGTGAAATTTACTGAAGGAAGCAGTCGATTTTTTACTTTAGCTACCTCAACCGGCCTTCTTGGAACTTTGGCGTTTATTTTTCTCGTAGGTTCAATTCTAGTTCATATATTTTCTTCCTTTATAAAAATTTTCGGCCGAAGTGAGGAGGGTACTTATACCTTAATTGGAGTAACCGCCGTTTGGATGTACCTCACCATTGCCCTTTTCTTATATCCTTCCAATGTCACTTTAGATTTTCTCTGGTGGGCAATTACTGCTTCTTTGGTTGTCCTAACCTCAATCGTCTTTCGTAGAAAAGAAGAGTTTATAAGTGAAACTTCTTCTCCTCGAGTTTCTCTGATTCTTTCTTTCTTCTTCGTTCTAATAATTGTCGGGTTCATTTCCCTTATTTTCCTTGAGGGCCAAAGATATGTAGCCGCGGCTGCTTATAACAAAGCTCTCCGAAACGATGCCGAGGGAGGGAAGATTGAAGATTTAGTCAATAATCTCTCAAGAGTGGTCAATCTTGACCCAGACAGGGATCTTTATCACCGCAATTTGTCTGTTGCTCTTTTTGCTATGCTTAATCAAAAAGTTTCTGAAAAAGGAATTGCTAACCTGAGTGATGATGATCGAGCTCAAATTTCAAATCTTTATTTTGCGGCTGAAGACCAAGCTCGAGCTGCCATTAGTCTAAATCCTAAAAACCCTGACAACTTAGTCCAACTAGCTCAAATAAACCAAAATGTTATTGGCTCAAAAGACGGCGCTGATCAAGTTGCTCGTGATAACTATATGGAAGCCTTGAAATATGATCCCAGAAATCCTTCTATTTACTATCAAATCGGACAAATTTATCTGGCAATGGCAGATTTAGAAACAATCAAAAACGGCGGTCAGCAAACCCCAGGAAAAACACCCCCTTTATCTGATAAAGCAAAAGAGTATATCGCTTCTGCCCGGCAAAATTTTGAGAAGGCTGTTGACCAGAAGGGAAACTATATTCCAGCTCAATTTATGATTGCTGTCTGCCTTGACCGAATTGGGGAAATTGACCAAGCAATTGCTAAACTCGAAGAAAGTCAGAAAATAAATCCACAAGATGCAGGAATGGCTTTCCAACTTGGGGTATTTTATTATAAGGCTGAGAAATATGATCAGGCTCAAATTCAACTAGAACAAGCTGTAAAATTAGTGGAAAACTATTCCAATGCTCGCTATTTCCTTGGCCTTGTTTATGATAAGAAAAATAATAAAGCCAAAGCTCTTGAACAATTTGAAAAAGTTGCCGAACTTAATCCTGATAATCAAGACGTAAAAAAAATTATTGCTAATCTTAAAGCTGGTAAAAAAGCATTGGACGGAATAGATATAACTGGCTCTACCCAAGAACAACAAAATCAAAATGGACCCAATGTTCAACGCGAACAAGAGCCAGTTCCGCCCGAAACACCAATTACACCTCTCGAAGGAACACCACCTGCCGATCAAAACCCACCTCAGGATTAGATAAACCCACAAACACAAAAACCGATTTCCACAAAACCCCTTGCCTTCTAAGGCAAGGGGTTTTGATTTGACAGCCGCAAAAGACGAGATACAGAGGAAAATTACTTCTGAACAGGAACAACTTATTATTGCTCTTAGAAAACAGCATATTCGCTCCGGAAAGGAAAAACTGGCCATTCTTTACCAACCAGACTTACCAAGAAAAAATCAGCGCTTGGAAAATACGCAAAACTATTGAAAAGAAAGGGCTTTATTTATCATCCGGCGAAAACCGCTAAAACCGCCCAAAAGAGAAAATACGCTATTAA
>CAZHTL010000061.1:0-4004 GCA_964535415.1 uncultured Bdellovibrionales bacterium
ATCATAAGTACCCGTCTGTAAAGTTATAGCTCTGCCAGCAAGCAGCTAAGCTTAAAGAGCTTCATTAAAGCAAGACTTGACTTTAATAATAACCCTATTATAATATAAGTGTGCTTTAATAATTATCGTAATTTATGGAAAAAATTCGCCGACACCTTTTCAAAAAGCTTAAAAACCATCTTGAGGCTAAGGAAATTTCTCTTATTGTCGGACCACGCCAAGCCGGAAAAACTACTCTAATGAACGACCTAAAAAGTTATCTTGACAAAAAAGGAGAAAAAACTCTTTTTCTAAGCCTTGACTATGAAAGAGATTCCGCTTTTTTTGCTTCTCAGAACGATCTGCTGAAAAAAATAGAACTAGAACTCGGAAAAAACAAGGGTTTTGTTTTTATAGATGAAATTCAGAGAAAAGAAAATGCCGGCCTATTCCTTAAGGGGATTTATGATCTCGGTTTGCCCTATAAATTTATCGTTTCCGGATCCGGAAGTTTGGAGCTCAAAGAAAAAATACATGAATCACTGGCCGGGCGCAAAAGATTATTTGAACTTTCCACAATAAGTTTCAGAGAATTTGTTGATTACAAGACAAATTATCAGTACAGCCAAAAAATGGATGATTTTTTTTCTGTTGAAAAGGAAAAGTCTCTAGATCTTCTGAATGAATATATCAATTTTGGAGGATATCCGCGGGTGATTTTAGAAGAAGAGCTTGTGGAAAAAACAAAAGTTATCAATGAAATATTTCGAAGTTATATTGAGAAAGATATTTCCTATTTCTTGGGCGTGAATAGGGTCGATGCTTTCAGTCTTCTCGTCAAGTTGCTAGCCAGCCAAACGGGACAGATTATCAATTATTCAAAGATAGCCCAAGAATCCGGAATCAGTTTTTTAACTTTGAAAAATTATCTCTGGTATGCGGAAAAAACTTTTATCGTGAGAATTGTTCCGCCCTATTTCAAAAACAAACGCAAGGAAATAACCAAGTCCCCATCTATATATTTTTATGATCTGGGTTTTCGCAATTTCGCTTTAGGGTTATTTGGAAACATATCCCAATCCCAGCAATTGGGATTTGCTTTTCAGAATCTCATCGCCAACCGGCTTTCCGAAAAAATTGCCGATACCAGCGGAAATTTGCTCTTCTGGCGAACACTAGGAAAAGCAGAAGTTGATTTTGTGATAAGCGAAGGAGAATCCGTTCTGCCTATAGAAGTCAAATGCTCCCAACTTAAAAAACCTCAAATAACCTTGTCGCTGAGAAGCTTCATCAAAACGTACACTCCAAAAGAAGCTTGGGTAATCAATTTAAGCCTGAAGGATGAAATCAGAATAGGGGCCACTGCTGTCAAATTTATTCCCTATTGGATAATTTAGCGGTTTCTCAGATAGCCATTTTCTTGATTTATTGTTTCTCAATGATTACTAACCAGTAAAATAACACCGGAAAAACCGCCGGTTTTAAATTTATCACAAGTCAGTCACGTCAGTCCCTAATATTTTTTCGCTAAACCTTTAATTTTCACTTTGAAGTGATTGATATCCATTATTTTCAATTGCCTAAGTCTATAAAAAGCAATATAATACTAGCATACTGACTCAGTTTGAAAAGTTTTAGGAAGAGAAACTAAACTTCTAAAATGGAAGTTTAGTTTCTTAAGTCAAAATTAAATGAAAAAAATCTCTATTGTCATTCCGATTTATAACGAAGAAAAAACGCTCGAAAAAATCATCTCCGCCGTGGAAAAGGCAGATGTTTTTGGTTTAGAGAAAGAAATTATCCTCGTCAATGATTGCTCAAAAGACAATTCGGCGGAAATTCTCAAAAAATACGAGGGAAAGCATAAAATCTTGCATCACAAGCGGAACCAAGGCAAGGGCGCCGCGCTCAAAACGGGATTTGCCAGCGCCACGGGCGATATTGTTCTTGTTCAAGACGCCGATCTGGAATATGACCCGAATGAATATGTCAATTTGCTCAAACCCATTCTTGACGGAAAAGCCGATGTTGTCTTTGGCTCTCGTTTTATGGGCGGAGGACCGCACCGGGTGCTTTATTATTGGCATTATGTTGGAAACAAACTGCTCACTCGTCTCTCCAATATGTTTACCAACCTCAATCTCACTGATATGGAAACTTGCTACAAGGCTTTCCGAAAAGAAATTTTAGATCAAATCTACCCCAAGCTTGAATCGAAAAGATTCGGCATTGAACCCGAACTTACTGCCCGCGTTGCCAAACTTGCCAAGCGTGACAAATGCCGAATTTACGAAATCGGTATTTCCTACTCCGGCCGAACCTACGCCGAAGGCAAAAAAATCGGAGTAAAGGACGGATTTGAAGCTATTTGGTGCATCATTAAGTTCAATTTGTTTAGATAAATAAAACTAAAAATATTATATCTTTTTTTACAGGGCATAGAAATTACTTGTTAAAAATTAGAAGTAAAAAAAATGATTCCAAAATTTTTCTTAATTATGAAATCATATAAATATCAAACTATTTTTTTAACCTTACTTTGCTTTTATTTATTTTTTAGTTTTTTTGCGATGCATAATTTTGGTATAAGTTGGGATGAACCAGCCCAGCATTATATTGGACAAATTGCACTAGATTATATTGAAGGAAAATCAAAAGATTTCAGTTCTTTGCAGGGAGATTTAATTTACTATGGACCATTTTTTGAAATGCTAAATCAACCATTCAGCAAATTGATGAAAAAATTGTTTCACATTAATAGTATAGATGCTTCTCATATTTTAATTATACTAATTTCAACCTTCGGCTTGCTTTTCTTTTTCAAGTTGGTTTATCAAATGTTTAATGGAAAAATAGCATTGATAGCTTCGTCCATGTTGATGATTTATCCTTTATTTTTTGCTCACAGCCAATATAACTCCAAGGACATACCACTACTTTCTGAATTTGTTGTCACACTTTATTTTCTTTATATCGGTTTTAGGGATAAAAAAATTTTGAAAGTAATTCTCGGCGGATTTTTTTTCGGTTTAATGTTGGATACACGGATTGATGGGCTTTTGCTTCTTCCGGTTTTCTTTGGAGCTTACTTTTTCCATCTAATTTTTGAGCTTAGAGACAAAACTAGAAAAGAATGGATTGAATGTGTTAAAAATAATTTTCTATTTATATTTGTTTTTTTAGTCGTTACTTCTGTAACTGTTTATACCGCTTGGCCAATTCTTTGGCATAATCCTTTATTTTTTTTCAAGGCCCTAAATTATTTTTTGCACCATAGTTGGGCCGGAAACGTCCTTTATTTTGGAAAACTTTACCATGCGACATCCCTTCCTTGGCATTACGTACCCTTTTTTCTTATTGCAACCGCACCTCTTGCGGTTTTCATTTTAGCAATGATCGGAATTTTTGTTGCGCTCAAAAAGATATTTCGCAAAGAAAAACTTTTCGAAATTACGCTCGTTTTTTTATGGCTTTTTCTCCGACTCGGATTGGGAATTCTTCCAAAATCGGTGAAATACGACGGCATACGACAATTTCTAATCATTGTCCCGGCTTTTATGATTTTCGCTGCCATCGGTTTCTATTTCGTTCTCGAAAAAATACCAAAATATTATCCCCAAATAAAAAAATGGAAAATTAAAATTGGCATTATTGTGGCTATCTTTTCTTGGCTTCTAGTAGAATTTTTCGGTATATTTCCATTCGGCGGATCATATTTCAACGAAGCCGTCCGTTTCGCTTTTCCAAATAATCTCGACAAACAATTCGATTTTGAATACTGGGGATCTTCATATCGACAAGGCATAGCGTGGCTCAACCAAAACGCCGATCCGAATTCAACTTTTTGTGTTCCCCTCGCCGGACATTTGATATCATTTTATTCTATACGCAGAGATCTCAGAAAAGAAGAGTGCTCGGAGAACACAAAATATCTTATGCTTATAACCCGCTGGGCTGGAATTGATGCAAACAATCTTGATAAACTCCTGCATTATTATGAAAAGAATCCCATTTTTAGCATCTCA
>CAZHTL010000062.1:0-5347 GCA_964535415.1 uncultured Bdellovibrionales bacterium
AGTTACTTGTGTGGCTCGCGTATACTTTTCCATCTTTTAAACTTTTGATTAAGTAAACATAAAACATAATCTTATCCTTTTAACGCTCTCTGAATTCTTCTCTCACTTTCCCTTTTCTGTATTATCTCTCGCTTGTCAATCTTCTTTCTTCCCTTCCCTACGCCAAATTCCAGCTTTAGAAGACTTCGTTTAGTATACACCCGAAGGGGGACAAGTGTCAACCCTTCGGTGCGAGATTTTCCGATTAAATAGGCAATTTCTCGCTTATGCAAGAGTAATTTTCGGGGTGCAGTGGGATCGTAATTAGCAATTGCGCCAGCGTGTTTATATAAAGGAATATTAGCGTTAGTGAGATATAATTCATTTTGTTTGACAGTTATAAAACTCCCTTTAAGGCTAATATGTCCTGTTTTTACTGCCTTTACTTCGTATCCGCGCAAAACCAAACCAGCCTCGAAGCGCTCTGAGATATCATAATCAAGATTGGCGCGTTTGTTGACGGCGAGAGTGGTCATATTTTTTCTTTTATCGTTTCTAAATGATGGGAGCAACGGCAGATCAGCTCCCGCCAGAAAAAAGCTGAGCTTTTATTACATTAAACATTAAAATTGATTTTTAGGCAATTTTTTTGGTATACTTAAAAAGTTATGAAATATCAAATCAGAGCACAGCTTCACAAAGCTATCCGGTCTGCTTTTGGGATTGATTTTGAATTGGAGAAGATAAAAATAGATTACCCGCCAGAGGGGAAAGGGGATTTTGCAACGAATGTAGCTTTACTAATTGCTAAAGAAGTCGGAAAGAACCCAATGGAAGTGGCAGAGAAACTGAAAGACGTTATTTTTTGTAGACGTCCGACGTCTACAAAAGTACGTTTTGAAAAGATTGAGGTTGCCAAACCAGGGTTTATTAATTTTTACCTCTCGGAAAAGTCACTTCAACTAATTGTAGTGAAAATTAACGAGGAAAAAAATAAGTTTGGGGATTTAGAAATTGGGAAAGGTAAAAAAATTCATCTTGATTTTGTTTCAGCTAATCCCACGGGGCCGGTGCATATTGGCAATGCCCGGGGAGGGCCTTTAGGGGATACTCTTGCCAATATTTTGGAAAAAGTTGGATATAAACCTTATCGTGAATATTATGTAAATGATGCGGGAAACCAAGTTGAGGTTTTAGGGCATTCGATTTTGAGAGACAACGAAGCGCAATATAGCGGTGAATATATAGATGAAATAAACTCAAAGCTCAAAACTCAAAGCTTAAAATTATTTGAAGATAAAAATATCAGAGAAATCGGTGAAGAGGGAGTGAAAATAATTCTTAGTGAAATTATCAAGCCTTCAATGGAGAGGCTTGGGATAAAGTTTGATAATTATTTTTCCGAAAAAGAGCTTCAAGAAAGCGGAAAAGTGGACGAAGTGATAAATATTCTCAAAGAAAAAGATTTTATTTACGAGAAAGATGGGGCGCTGTGGTTTAGATCTACCAAATTCGGAGACGACAAGGACCGAGTTGTTGTGAAATCAAATAGAGAGAAAACCTATTTCGGCTCAGATATTGCCTACCACAAAGAAAAATTGGATCGAGGTTTTGACAAACTGATTGATATTTGGGGAGCGGACCATCATGGAGAGGTAAAAAGAACCAAAGGGGCGCTTGAAGCGTTGGGGCATAAAGATAAGCTTGATATTATCCTCACTCAATTCGTGAGGGTTTTGAAGGATGGTAAAGAGATGAAAATGTCAAAACGAGCGGGGACTTATGTGAGTGTTGATGATCTCATTGACGAAGCGGGGTGTGATGCAACGAGGTTTTTCTTTTTGATGTATAGCCCGGACACGCATATGAATTTCGATTTGGATCTTGCCAAAGAGCGAAGCGAAAAAAACCCGGTTTATTATGTCCAATACGCGCATGCGAGGATGGCGAGCATCTTGCGAAAAGCAGAAGACCTCAAGCTAAGCTTTAGGAAATTTCTAAAACTTAGCTTTAGAATGCACGCGAAAGAGCGCGCGTTAATTTTTGAGCTCTTGAAATTTCCAGATCTTATCGAAGAAATATCGAAAAATTACGCTATTCACCATTTGCCTCAATATGCGATTGGTCTTGCCGATAAATTTCATTCTTTTTATGACGAGTGTCGAGTGATTGATAAAAATAATTTGGAACTGACAGCACAGAGGTTGGAAATTGTAAAAGCGACGCAGGTTGTTTTGGCGGAAGTTTTGAGACTAATGGGGATCAGCGCTCCGGAGAAAATGTGAATACTTTATGAATTACGAATCTCTTACGAATATACAAATGCACAGAATTCGTAATTTATATATTCGTAGAGCGAGGTGTATTCGTAATTCGTAAAGAATAGCCATGAACAACTACTACAACAATAATAGCCCGCGAAAAATAAAAATAATGTTTCTTGATATTGAAACATTGCCAGCGCCGGAACATGTCCATAAGGCGCTTCGAGAAATCCATGCCTATCGAAAAAGGAAAAGAGAAAAAAACGGAGAGAAATACAAAAAAAGTTTTGAAGAATTTTTAGCAGAGACGGGTCTGGATGGAACTTTTGGACGAATTTTCTGTATTTCTTATGCCATCAACGACGATATGATCCACTGTCTCTGTGACAAAGATGAAAAAAAGATGCTGGAAAATTTTTGGGAGGCGGCTCAAAACATAGATCTTTTTGTCGGATTTAATATCATTGATTTTGATATGAAGTATATTATACAAAGGTCGATTATTCACGAGGTGAAGCCAAAAACGAAAATGAGGTTGTCGTTTGCGCGATATCGCAGTGAGCCAATGTATGATGTTATGCATGAGTGGAACCAGTGGGGGTATGGCAAAAATGTTTCTTTAGACTCGCTCGCTCGGGCGCTGGGAATTGAATCTTCCAAAACCAACATGGATGGCTCTGAAGTTTTTGCTTATTACAAAAAAGGAAAATACCAAGAAATTTGCGCTTATTGTAACGCAGATGTGGAAGTAACGAGAAAGATATATAAGAAAATGAATTTTATAGATTCACTTGAGGCTTGAGAGGCGACGGGATCTCAAATCCCGTCAGGAAAAAATATGAGCTTTTATAAAATTTTAGAACACCCTTCGGACTTAAAGATTAAAATTTTTGGAAAAAATCTTCCGGAGCTTTTTGGCAATCTAGCGCGGGCAATTGCCAGCGAGCAAATTGGAAAATCAATGTATGAAAATCAGAGCAATGGAGTCTGGGAAGAAGTGGAAATTGAGTCTCCAGATCTATTTTCATTGTTAGTTGATTTTGCCAGTGAAATCATTTATCACTCGGACGCAAATCAAAAAGTTTATACTGATTGTGACGTGAAAGAGATAAGCAAGAATAAAATTAAAGCTAGAATTTCAGGTTTACCAGTTGACAGAAAAATTGATATTAAAGCGGCTACTTATCATGAGGGTTATGTGAAGAAAGTTAGTGACGGTTGGGAGGCAGTGTTACTTTTTGATGTTTAGTTTTGAGAAATAGCTATAGAAGGAGACATATCTGTTTTGATTGTAATCGATTGTATTAACAATTAGGTTAAAAAGGTCTTATTAAGAACATTTCTTTCTATGCTGATTGAAGATATTATAAAAGTCAATGATTATCTCTGGGAAATTCCCAGAAGTTACTGGAGCAAAATGAATGTTCCGGCGAGAATTTACGCCGATGAAAAACTTTTGGAAAAAGCTCTTGAGGATCGTTCAGTAGAACAGCTGATCAGTGTGGCTACTCTACCGGGTATTCAAAAATATGCTTTGGCAATGCCGGATATTCATGAAGGTTATGGTTTTCCTATTGGAGGAGTGGCAGTCTTTGATGTAGAGGAAGGAGTGATTTCTCCCGGCGGAGTGGGCTATGATATTAATTGCGGAGTGCGTCTTTTGCGGTCGGATATTTCATGGGAGGAAATGAAAGGCAGGATTTCTTTTCTTCTTGATGAAATTCAAAGGGAGGTGCCATCAGGTTTGGGGTCAAGACATAAGGAGAAAATATCAAACTCAGAGCTCAACAAAATCCTGGATAGGGGAGCGGAAGAATTAGTGAGACGAGGAACAGGAAATGAAGAAGATTTAGATCACTGCGAGGAAAGGGGTTCAATGAAGGGTGCTGATCACCAACTAGTAAGTGAACGAGCCAAAAATCGAGGAAGGAATGAACTGGGAACCTTGGGATCAGGAAATCATTTTTTAGAAATTCAAAAAGTAGAAAAGATTTTTGATGAAAAAACTGCTGAAATCTTCGGCTTATTTTTGGGTCAAGTGACGGTGATGATCCATTGCGGCTCGCGAGGTTTAGGGCATCAAGTAGCGACGGATTATATTCGAGAGTTTTTGAAATATGCCCAAAAGAATGGTATTTGGCTGGCGGACCGGGAGTTGGTTTGGGCGAAATTGAATAGTCCGGAAGGAAAAAATTATTTTGCGGCAATGGCGGCAGCGGCCAATTTTGCCTGGGCAAATCGGCAGATGATTACTCATCTGGTTCGAAGAGCTTGGAGAAGAGTTTTGGGAAATAAAGAATTGGAGCTGGTTTATGATGTAGCGCATAATATTGCCAAATTTGAAAGTCATGAATTAAATGGATTGACGAAAAAAGTTTGTGTGCACCGGAAGGGGGCGACCCGGGCATTTGGTCCTAATCGAAAAGAATTACATAAAGATTATCGTCATATCGGTCAGCCCGTGATCATTCCCGGAACTATGGGAACGTCTTCTTATATTTTAGCAGGCACTGAAGAAGGAATGAAACAGTCTTTTGGAAGTGTTTGTCATGGTGCTGGAAGACTTTTAAGTCGCAAGAAAGCCAAGAGGATAGTGGATATTGGAAAACTTCAGAAGGACTTTGAAAAAAGGGGAATTATTTTGCGGGTAGCTTCGTGGAGGGAAATTGGGGAAGAAGCTCCTTTGGCCTATAAGGATGTGAACAATGTTGTTGAAGTTGTTTGTGAAGCGGGGCTTGCGCGAAAGGTGGCTCAACTGCGGCCCTTGGGAGTAATCAAAGGTTGATTTAGTCTTCTAAAATTTTTTAGTTTTTAGTCAGTTTAGTTTTCTTTAATTGGCTTGGTAGACCTTTGCTAAATTGAAAATTTAAGTTTATTGGACTACCGTTATCTTTATAACGGTAGTGATTTTATAATTGTAATGATAAGCGAAAAATAATAAAAAAGTTTTTACGATATATATTCGATAATTATATTTTGCGAAAATATTCTAGGAAGTTAGTATAAGATAGAAATACTTTGAAAAATTCTGACTTAAATAACCGATCGCGGGATTGAAGAATGAAACGCACCTGCCAATGGTCAGAAGAGCGACGTTCCCAATG
>CAZHTL010000063.1:0-2661 GCA_964535415.1 uncultured Bdellovibrionales bacterium
GGAAGAAAATTTTGAACCAGAAAACAAAGAAACCAAATCAACGTTAGTAAAAGAAACAGAAACAGAAAAGAAAGAAGAATTTTCTCAACCAATAGAAGAGCAGACGAAGAAAATTGGAGAAAGCCTAAAGCTGGCCCAACAGGAAAAATCTTTAGAAAAGGAAGAAAAACTAAACGATGATGATCCCCGACTGAAGTCACTTTCTGAGATTGCCAAAGTCTCAAAGTATAAAAGAGAGTATCTGGGGTATCTCGTGCGGCAAAAAAAATTGCGAGCGCAAAAGGTGGGTGGAACCTGGAAGACTACTTTGGAGTGGGTGAAAGCTTTTGAAGAAGAAGCGCAGAGCCAAAAAGAGAATATCCGAAAAGAATTGTCAGAGAAAATGAGCGGTTCAAACCGCGCTGTGCGAGCGGCGAAGAAATTTTTGAAATTGGATTTTGCTAAAAAAGAACATCCCGATTTTTTGAGATACGATTGGTCGCTTTTAAAACAAGGGGCGGCTTTGATAGCCATTGTCTTTTTGATAGCGGCGGCTAATATCAGTCAAGCCGATTGGGAAAACTGGCGGGATAAAGCAGCAGAAAAGATTTTATTCGCTTATAATTTTTCAATTGAAAAGATAGTTGAGAAATTTCCGGAAACGGACAAAAATTTAGCTCGTGGAATTCATACTCTCAAAATTGGAACAGATAAAATCAATCAGCTTGCCAACGCGGTTTTGGGTCGCAAAAAAGTTGACCGTTATGAAAAAGCAACAGGCTTGACTCTTCGCGGTGGAGATCAGGAAAAAGAAAACCTAGTTCGCTCAGAAGAAGAGAGTATGGGAGGAATTGTAGCAGGGATTGAGAATCAGGGAGATCAAAAGAGTCAGGGAAAGACGAGAGGGATTGTTTTAGCAGAAGCGACTGGAGCTTTGACAGAAAACATTGGCGATATTGAGGTGAACGCTTATGTTCTTGACGAAAACAATCGGGAAATTCCTAATGGGGAATATAGCGTTCGCTTTTCCCTTTATACTATTGATCGGCTGGAGTCGGATCCTTATCCTTCTGATACTGATCAAAATGCAAGGGTTTGGGAAGAAACTCAAACAGTGAAAATTTACAATGGATTGCTTTCTACTTATCTCGGGCAAGCCAATCCCATTCCGACTAGCTTCAATTTTGCGGCTTCTAAATATTATCTGGGTATTCGAATCGGAGAAGATGCAGAGCTGGTGCCTCGAAAAAGAATCGGCGCCGTGCCGCTGGCTCGAACAGCAATGAATGCGGTAAACGCGCTTTCAGTAAATGGTTTTACGGTGGGGAATTTGGCGGGCAATGTTCCTCTTTCCAATGGTACGCTAAACGTCAATCTCAATGCCGATCTTTTAGATGGTAAAGATTCTAGCGCTTTTCAGCCGGCGGGAAGCTATGACAACTATTTGAGCTGGAAGCTGGCGGCGAGTTCAACGGATATAGGTTATCAAGTAAAAACGAAAAAAGCGGCGATCTTTGCGGGCGCGGAGGGAATTGCCACTTCCAGAAATTTGAATACACTTACTATTTCTCCGGTCTATGGAAGTGAAGCCAATACGATAGCTCAAGGAAATACACCGATCGTAGTGAATACTACCGGTAATCTTCAAGGCGGCGGAAGCGGAACTGCCGGCGGAGGAATTAATTTGACTTTGGACACGGTGGCTAATCCGACTTTCACGACAGTTTATCTTTCCACGTTGGATTTGGGTACCAATACTATCACCGATGGAAACTTCAGCGGAGATTGGAATTGGAACAACGGCATACTCACGAATATAGATTCTCTCACTGCGACAACCGGGAATTTCACGACGGCGAACATCACCCTTGGAAATATCACGACGGCTGATTTTGGTATGAATACAATTACAGACGGAAATTTGACCGGCGACTGGGATTTCAACGCAGGAAACCTCATAAACATTTCTTCTGCCGCTGTAACAGGAAATTTCAATCTCACGACTTCAACGAATCTTATTTTTGGAGGTATGACATCACTTGGAGAAGCAACGTCACCGACCGATTCGGGAGCCTATCTCGTTGGAGTTTTTGATGAATTTACGAATTCGTCGGCTGTCAATGTGCAGGGAGTTTTAAAGGATTTGGATGCGGCAATCAGCAGTGGAGGACCGGGATCAATTTGGACGCTTTCTGGAGGGACAATTTATCCAACGAATATTCTCAATAATTTTGCCATTGGAGGAACAACCCCCACCTCTTCCGTTTTTGGTATTGATGAATCGCTGGGGAATTTCTATTTCGGTTATAATAATTTGGCCAATCCTACTTTCAATTTTGAGGCGGTTGACGCTGACGCGGGTACTTTTGGTTTCAATACTAACGATAATTTTTACATCAGCGGAGCGAATCTGGGGATTGGAACTTTGAGTACTAATCAAACTTTGGATGTTCGCGGATCGCTTGGAGCGGGGGCGAGTGGAACAGAATTTGTAGTGACAACAGCTGGCAACATAACCGCCGGTACCTACAATGGCATCACCATCACTTCCGGAACTGGCACGCTTACTTTGAATGATAAAACCTTAACGATAAACAACTCTCTCACTCTTTCCGGCGCGGATGGAAAAACCATTAACTTTGGCTCCAACAACCTGACTTTCTCCACTTCCGGAGACTATAC
>CAZHTL010000064.1:0-3051 GCA_964535415.1 uncultured Bdellovibrionales bacterium
GTCTTTATGATCCGCGGGTAATTGATGTTTTGGAAAATATCGGATACAAAAGCGATAAAATGACTGCCGGAAAATCAGTGCCGAAATCCGTGCGAAAATTTAGCCGGTCTAGAAAGCTGTCAGCCGATCTAAAAATAAAGGAAAACAGAATTTTTTTCAGCCGGCGGATGGATTTTACCGGCATTGCTAAAGGATACATCATTGACCAAGCGGCGGGGTTTTTGCAGAAAAGAGGCTGGAAAAATTTCTTTATCAACGCGAATGGAGACGCGTATGCCGCCGGTCAAAATACAGAAGGCGGGAAATGGAAGCTGTTGATTGAAGGCGCGAGAGACAAAAATGCGGCGGTTTATATTTCCAATCAGGCAGTCGCCACTTCCGGCGTGATAAAAAAACAATGGAAACACAAAGGCAAAAACGTTCATCATCTTGTGAATCCGAAAAATCCGGGCAAGTTTTCTTTTGAAATTCATTCGGTTTTGGTTATCCACAAAAAAACCGAATGGGCGGACGGCCGGGCTAAAGTTCTGGTTTTGATGGGGCTAAAAAAAGGGCTTCAATATGCAAAAAAGAAGCAATTGAAAGCGATTTTTGTTGGTAGGAAGGGAGAAATAATCCCAACATCCGATGTTAGGAATTTCCTAGGAATTTCCTAACATTCGATGTTAGGAACTGTTAGGAACTAACGCGTGTGCGGATCTACGTTAAAGTCATCCCCCGAGCGGGGAAAAATGAAGTGATAAAAATATCCGATGCGGAATATAAAGTGAAGGTGACGGCGCCGCCGGAAAAAGGAAAAGCCAATGAAACAGTCATCCAGTTGCTGGCGGCTTATTTCAAAGTATCAAAAAGTTTGGTAAATATCGTAGGCGGAAAAACTGCAAGAGTAAAAATCGTTGATATCGGATGATAGATTTTAAGAAAGTAGGGTAAAGGCAGTGGCTTAGATTATAGATTTTAGAGAAAGATTTTTAAAGGGTTTCTTATTAAAGGGCAATCAAAATTCATTTTTGGCTAATAGAAGGAAACTAAACTTCCATAATAGAAGTTTGATTTCAGTTTTAGGAAATTAAGTTATGATTTATAGTAGTAGAGAGAAGAAACAATTTAAGTTACGACAAAGGCTAGATCTTTATTAAGGAACTGTTTTTTACTTCAATAAAAAAGCATGACCAAGTCCAAAGTATTTTTTATTTTGTCGTTAAATTTTTTGAGCGGGGTTTTTGCGGCCTCGTTTTTTCGAATTGAGAATTATCTGGTTCTTATATTTGTCCTTGCCAGTGTCGCAGTGTTCGTGATCAACTACCAAAGCAAGAAAGTTATAGTCGTCAGCGCGGCGATTTTGTTTTTGGTGCTTGGGATATGGCGGACAAATATTTCGCTCACTGCCGCAAAAAATAGTTTAGCCAATCAAAAATTGGGCCCGGTGGAATTTTGGGGAACAGTATCCAAAGAACCGGAAATTTCCGAAGATAGTCAGAAAATGGAGATAACGAGCAAAGGCTTTGATTATGAATCTGTGAAGTATAAGAAGGACAATTCCCAAGACGATTCTCAAAAAGGATGGCGCATTAGTAAGTTAGTATACTGGTGTAAAAAATTTTTTGGGGGTGATAAAAGTAAAGAGAAAGTGTTGGTTAACGCGCCGCTTTATCCGAAATATCAATATGGCGATGAACTGAAGATAAAGTGTGTTTTGCAGGAGCCAAAAAATTATGGAAACTCTCGCTTTGACTATCAAATGTATCTTGCTAAAGATGAGGTATATCGCCTTTGTACTAAGCCGCAAATAACGCTGGTTGCCAAAAACAGAGGAAACAAACTCTATTCTGCAATTTTGACCATAAGAAACAAGTTTGAAGAAAAACTTTCGGCGATTTTTCCCGATCCGGAAGGAGCTTATCTCAAAGGACTTCTTTTGGGTGGAAGCAAAAGAATGACCAAAGATTTAGCGGAGGCTTTTCAAAAAACTGGGACGACGCACACAGTGGCTGTTTCAGGATACAACGTGACAATTGTAGCGGCTTTTCTAATGTGGGCTGGAATTTGGGTGGGACTTTGGAGAGAGCAGGTTTTTTCATTTGCTTTGATAGGGATAGTCTTGTTTGTCTTGATGACTGGCGCACCTAGTTCCGCAGTGCGGGCGGGGATTATGGGAGCTTTGGTAATTTGGGCAATGAAGGAAGGAAGATTAGCTAATTCCATAAATGCAATTTTGCTTGCGGCGGTGTCGATGCTTCTTGTAAATCCGCTTCTTTTGCGTTATGATGTTGGTTTTCAGCTTTCTTTTTTGGCGACTTTAGGTATTGTTCAATTTTCTCCTCTTCTTGAAAATTTTTTTTGGCGGCGGGAAAGAGCACCGAAATTAGTTCAGGAAACAGTTATTCTCACGTTGTCAGCAACAATTTTTGTTCTTCCCATCATTCTCAACTCTTTTGAGAAGCTTTCCCTAGTCTCTCTTTTTGCCAATCTGCTGATTTTGCCGGCGATTCCGGTTATAATGGGAATGGGACTGGCGGCGGGAGTTGTAGGCTTTGTATTTCTTCCGGTTGGTAAACTGGTTGGTTTTGTGCCTTATCTTTTGCTCAGAATTGAGTTATTTTTTGTCCAATGGCTGGCAAGTTGGAGCTGGGCGTCGGTTGAGATTAAAAACTTCGGATGGAAATATATGTTGGTTTACTATTTGATATTATTTTGGGCAATTTTTTATTTCAAAAGGAAAAACAACAAACTTTTAAGTCAGGCTTTAAGTTATACTGATCAATGAGAAATAAATTTCCCTATCTTTTTGTTCTTATTCTGGCCATCCTCTTTGCCTATCTCTCCTATCAAGTTTTCGTGGAGGTTAAACCTCTACGGGTTGTTTTTTTGGATGTTGGCCAGGGAGATTCAATTTTGATTCAAAAAGGAACGTGGCAGATTTTGATTGATGGAGGACCGAGTGGAAAAATAGAAATGGCAAAATTGGGAAAATATCTTCCTTATTTTGACGACGAAATTGAGCTTGTTATCGCGACGCATCCGGACAAGGATCATATCGCGGGACTTGTT
>CAZHTL010000065.1:0-3427 GCA_964535415.1 uncultured Bdellovibrionales bacterium
ATACTTGACATATATATATATTTATTAGATTGGATGGAAAGTAAAAACTTATCCGATTTTACAACATAACCTCATGAAAAACGAGCTTGTCGACAATACAAAAAATGCCCTAAAAAAACCGAAAAAAGAGCGGGGATGGCTTCGACGTATTTTCAAATTTTTTCTCTGGTGCAGCATTGTCGGAATCCTTTTTGCCATTGGCACTTTTGCCTATTTCGCCAAAGATCTCCCTAGTCCCGGAAAACTTAGCAAGAGACAGGTTATAGAATCAACCAAAATCTACGACCGAACTGGCGAACATCTTCTTTATGAGATTCATGGAGAAGAAAAGCGTACCGCCATCCCCTTCAAAGAAATGGGAGAAACTATTAAAGCCGCTACCCTTGCCGCCGAAGATCAGACTTTTTATCAGCACCATGGAATTCAGTTTAAGGCTATTGCCCGCGCGGCAATTTATGATCTTCTAGGACGAAAAGTGAGTCAAGGAGGATCGACTATCACTCAACAACTTATAAAAAACACGGTCCTCACTCCAGAGCGAACCTTTACCCGCAAAATTAAAGAGGTAATTTTGTCAGTAGAACTGGAACAAAAATTTTCTAAAGATGAAATTCTCGAAATGTATCTCAATGAAATTCCTTATGGCTCCAATGCTTATGGAATTCAAGCTGCCGCTCAAACTTTTTTTGGAAAAAATGCCAAGGAGTTAAATTTGGCTGAATCAGCTTTGTTAGCCGCCCTTCCCAAAGCCCCAACTTATTACTCTCCTTATGGGTCGCACACTGAAGAACTTAAAGGTCGGCAAGAATATATTCTCGACCAAATGCAAAAAATGGGCTATCTTACTCCCGATGAAGCTCGAACTGCTAAGGAACTAGATGTCCTCGCCGAAATAAAGCCCTTCCAAGAAAGTATTCAGGCTCCCCATTTCGTGATGTATGTTAAAGAGCAACTGGTTAATAAATACGGTGAAAAACAGGTAGAGGAGGGAGGAATGAAAGTTTATACTACTCTTGACTGGGAAAAACAAAAAATTGCCGAAGAAGCGGTGAAAAAAGGTGTCGCTAATAATGCAAAGTATAAAGCTTCAAATGCAGCCTTGGTTGCCATTGACCCAAAAACAGGACAAATTCTAGCTATGGTTGGCTCTCGTGATTATTTTGATAAATCTATTGATGGAAATGTAAACGTAGCTCTTCGTGACCGCCAACCAGGATCTTCTTTTAAGCCCTATGTCTACGCCACTGCCTTTAAAAAAGGCTATACTCCCGATACAATCCTTTTTGACGTTGAAACAAATTTTGGAACCAAGGATCAACCCTATATTCCCCAAAACTATTCCAATAAATTCAGTGGGCCAGTAAAAATGAAAGAGGCTCTGGCCAGATCTTTAAATATTCCAGCTGTCAAAACCCTTTATCTTGCCGGTGTCCAAAATTCAATTAACACCGCTAAATCGATGGGAATCACTACTCTTCAGAATCCCAATCGTTACGGACTTGCTTTGGTTCTTGGCGGAGGAGAAGTAAAACTACTCGACCACGTGAATGCCTTTGGAACTTTTGCTACCGGCGGAATCCGTCATGAAAAAACGGCCATTCTAAAAATAACTGACTCTAGAGGAAATGTTTTGGAAGAATACAAAAATTCAGAAGGAGAAAGAGTACTTTCTCAAGACATTTGCGCTAAAATAGACTCCATTCTTTCCGACAACAACCTGCGGGCCCCGGTTTTTGGATTAAACAGCCCGCTTCGCTTTGACGGCCGCCCCGTAGCCGTAAAAACCGGAACCACCAACGAGTGGCGGGATGCCTGGACAGTGGGTTATGCTCCCAACCTAGTCGCTGGCGTTTGGGCAGGAAATAATAATAATACTCCTATGGCACCGGGAGCTGACGGCGTGTTCGTTGCCGCGCCCATCTGGCGAGAATTTATGGAAAAGGCTTTTTCTAATATGGCTATAGAAAATTTCCCCCAGCCCAAAGAAGAAAAAGCTGGAAAACCCGTTCTCGATGGAATAGTAACGGGAGAAGAAAAAGAGGTTAAGGTTTGTAAAATCAAAAAAAATAAATATTGTCTTCCCGCTGGCGACAATTGCCCGGAAGGCACCGACGAAAAGAAAAAGAAACTGTTTAGCGCCCACAGTATTCTTTATTGGGTAGACAAAGACGATCCTCGCGGAGAAATACCTAAAAATCCAAAAAGGGATCCTCAATTTGAAGCCTGGGAAAAAGGAGTTCAAAAGTGGGCAGAAAAAGAAAAATTAGAGATTAAAGATGATATTAAAGAATGCGACTAAAAATTCCTATTAAAACTTGTTCAATATGGGACTTGTCACAAAAAGCAATCAAAAAATTTATGCTTGGCTTTTATAAACAGTCGATTATTATCTTGATGCCGTTAGCAGCTGATCTGGCTATTAGCCATAGACCACTATTCACTAAAAAAGGACAATTAAAAAGACTTAACTTTCGGCTCTCATAAAAGAAAGCCTAACTTCTATTTCGCCTTAAATAAGTCAAAAAACTAAATTGACGACAGCCTTATATAACAAAAACCAAAGGTTAAATTTTATTTTGCTATTATCTTATCAACCCGCTCATTTTTCAAAAGACTATTGATTTTCTTTTTCAGGTCTTCTTTTTTCTTCCAAATTTCACTGGCTATCACAGGATGAACTGTTTGAAGATATATTATTCTATTTTTTAACCTGAAATCACCGATGTCCGAAGGAACAATGTTAGGTAAAACTTCTTTAAGAATCCTAAAAAAGGCGTTTTCTATCAACTTATTATCATCTAAGACGGCACTTCTTTTATTTTTTTTCTCGCTCAAAATATTTTTGAGTGACTTCATGGTTTATTCTTCCAAATACCCTTTTGTCTTTAAAAGATAAAAGATAGCCGAAGTCGCAAAAATTAACTCCGAATCGGCATTATAATATGGAAATGGCTTTTATCTAGTTCGTTCTCTTTTTGAACCTCCCTAAAAATGACCGGCCCAAAATTATCATTAAAACCCACGTAAATCATTTCACTCGAAAAAGAGTTTAGGACATCTGTAAGATAACGATTATTAAAAGAAATGATGACCTCTTTTTTAGTCTTAGCCTTACAAGGAATTTCTATAACACTTTCCCCAATTTCAACCGATTGAGACTCAATCACCATTCTATCACCGCTCCCTTTTATATGAAATTTTACTTCCCGACTTTTACTATCCGAAAAAATACTGGCTGTTCGAACAGCTTTATTTAGATTTTCTCGATTAACAAATACACTTGAAGAAAAATCCTTAGGTATAACTTGTCTATACTCCGGATACTTCCCATCAATAAGCCGAGAAATAAAAAGAGTGTCGTCAACTTCAAAGAAAATCTGATTCTCTCCAACATAAACTTTTATTCGACTGTTTCCATTATCAATAC
>CAZHTL010000066.1:0-9217 GCA_964535415.1 uncultured Bdellovibrionales bacterium
GACTTTAGTAAAAATATGATTTACCCCAGACCAGCTTCTGAACATTGTAATTATACTATATAGTATAGTGGTAATCAGTGTAATTATACCACAACTAAACATTTAAGTAAATCACTAAAGCTTATTTAGTTAATCCCTCCAACCCTCGGAGAGCAAGACCAATCGCCATTGCTAGTTCCGGCGCTACCTCTTCAGCCACCTCCCGGTGCTCTCTTTTGACCCCAATCCTGGCTAGTGGATCTCCTTTTCGACATTCTAGGGAAAGCTGTTGGGAAAAATATTCTTCCAATGTAGCCAGCCTAGAGGTTCCTCCTGTTAAAATCACTTTATCAATTTTTTTGAGTGGATTTCTTCTATAAAATGCTTCCCGCAATCCCTTTGCTTCTTCAGCAAGCATACCAACTATAGGAGTTACTAAAGATGAAAAATGGTCTCTAGGGTTTAGCAAGTTTATTTGATTTGATTTTTTGATCTGTTCAGCCCTCTGAAGATCTACTCCTAAACTGCCGGCCAGCGCTCTTGAAATTTTCATTCCCCCAATGTCTATACTTCGAGTTACCCGGACAACTCCACCGCTTGTAATTGTAAAGCTAGTTGCGCTACCTCCAATATCTATAATCAAAAAAGTGCCTTTGTCATTTCCAACAAGAGAGCGCGCCACAGCGAAATTTTCAACTTCCATTGCTGCTACATTTAACCGCAAACTTGATACCTCCGAAGAAAGTTTTTTTACAACCGAATTGGGAACAGTTACTACCATAACCTCCATCTTCCGAACACCTCGAGTTGACTGACTTCCTTCTATTGACTTTTCTTGATAACTGCCAATAATTTCCCAACCAAAGCTAACCTCATCAATTGGAGAAGGTATCAGCTTAGCCGCTTCAAAACGAACAGCTTTCTCAACTTCAGAAGTTGGCATCTCCGGGATTTCAATAAAAGAAACAAGGGAAAAAAAAGTTGGTATGCCTACCACCGCCCTCTTGGCTTTAAACTTTCCCTTTCTTAAAACTTCCTGTAAAATTTTTGTTGTCTGTCCATCAAGGATTTCCAAATTACTCGATTGGAGAACTAAATCCTGGTTATATGAAATAGCATAATTCAAAAGAACTGGAATATTGTTCTCCTTCCTTAGCTCAACAATTTTTACATTTGTTGTGCCAATATCAATTCCGAGAGAGCTGTTCTTGCCTGAGAATAAGCCAAACATAAAATAAAAGACAAAGTAAAATCACTCTGTCTTACTTAAAGAAAATATCACAATCGAAATAATTTCCTGATTTTACAAATTCCATTTATTTTTATTTTATATTCCTCTGAATATCTTTCCGATAAGATAGAAAACTTAGCTGAGGTAATAGTAACATATTTCAAAAAACCACGCAACCCCTCTGAACAAAACTTAAACACCTTTTCTAAACAAAAAACTAGACAAAAATGATCAAAAAAATTAAAAAAATAATCCTTGACACGCTTTTTCCAATAGCCTGTCTGGGCTGTCAAAAAAGCGATTTCTGGATTTGCAGAGAATGCTTACAAAAAATTCCTATTCTCCACCAGCAAGTTTGTCCCGCTTGTGAAAGAGAAATTACTCCTTCTGGACTTCTTTGCCAAAGTTGTCGGAAAAAGGAAAAATTTTACCTAGATGCCTTGATTTCAGCTGTTTCCTATGATAATCCAATCGTCAAGAAAATGGTTTACAATTTCAAATATCGCTTTGTAGATTGCCTATCTGAACCACTCGCTCAAATCAAAATGAAAGCCCTAATTCAAAATAATCTTCCTCTTCCTCAAGCAATTATTCCAGTGCCGCTCCATCCTAGGCGGCTTCGCTGGCGAGGCTTCAATCAAGCCTTGCTTATTGCCAAAAACATTTCAAAAAATTTAATCCCTCCTCTTGAAATTCCAGTCTTGGATATTTTAGAACGTAAAAAATACAACCAGCCTCAGATGAAGCTCAAAAAGTATGAAGAGCGAATTCAAAACGTCAAAGATCTTTTTGGAATCAAGCTTGATACCAATACCGATTTGGATTATCTAAGAGGCAAAGTTGTCTACCTTGTTGATGACATTGCTACGACTGGCGCCACTCTCAAGGAATGCGCCAAAGTTCTCAAGAAAATTGGCGTAAAAAAAGTTTTTGCGACTGTTATAGCTAGACAAACATTGAAAAAATAAAGGATTCATCGTATAATTAAGCGGCAATTGGAGAGGTGGCTGAGCGGTTGAAAGCAGCATCCTGCTAAGATGTTGACCCTTTACGGGGTCCCAGGGTTCGAATCCCTGCCTCTCCGCCACGATTTAGACCGAGAATTAAAGAGAAACAGAATTATTTCTGTTTGTTAGCCAAACGGAGCACGGTAAAACAGACAAATGGAAAATTTCATACCAAAGATTCATTAAAGTTTATGCAAAAGCAAAAAGGCGGTTAGAGAGAAAAGTTACTAGAAGCAAGCTTTCTGCACCCAATCCAAAATGGAGGCGTGGCAGAGTGGACGATTGCGCCAGTCTTGAAAACTGGAGTGCTGGAAACAGCACCAGAGGTTCGAATCCTCTCGCCTCCGAAAATGGTCTGGCGCGAGATTGAAAAACTGTCAAGTTCGCCAGAATTCCAGCAACCAAGTTTCTCTTTTGCCACTTCAACAAATTTTGATACAAAGCAAAAAAGCTGCGAATTTACGAATCCCATAAAAAAATTCAAAAGCTAAGTTATTCTACTTTCTATAAGACATCTGTAGACAAGAAAAAAAATACCAACTTTCACCTCGCAATAATCCATAGCCCTTAAAAAACCAAAAAATAATCAATGCTAAGAAACAATCTTTCGAAAACCAGTGTTTCAAGAGCTTCCGCGGAAAGAGCCATTCCCAATCAAGCCTCCTTCTCTTGGCAGGCCCCCGAGTATGATTATTTTGAAAAACCACCGAAATGGTACTGGGCAATGGGCGGAATTCTTCTTGCCATTGTGATTTATGCCCTTGTCACAAATTCCATCCTGATGGCTATCACTTTTATTCTTATTGGCATACTGGGATATATTTATGCCCAGCGCAAACCAAGAACTATTAAGATAGAAATTACTCCTAGTGGAATTAGGGTAGATAATTATTTCTACGACTATGATAATCTCAGAAGTTTTTGGATTTTCTATGAAGTTGAAGAAAGGGTAAAAATTTTAAGCCTTCATAGTCAAAAAGCTTTCTTGCCTTATATCCATATCCCCATTGGAAATGCCAACCCTATCAAAATCCGCGAAACTCTTCTTTATTACCTTCCGGAAATAAAGCAGGAATTGACAATTTTAGATCATTTAGAGAAGCTGATAGGATTATAGAGTTTCCCGGATTTACCGGCTTCGTTGACAGACGAACATACAAGTTATTCTGCGCAGTCTGCCCAGAGTAATGAAATTCTCGCGCCCTTGTAGTTCAATGGATAGAATGTAGGCTTGCGGAGCCTAAGATCCAAGTTCGATTCTTGGCAAGGGCAACTTTAAACCAAAACTAAGTTTTAGGAAGTTTTCTGAAGTTTAGTTTTATTTCCTAAAAACTGACTCTGCCATAGAATAAAATATGTCCGACCTTCGAATACCGCTCCATAAAATATCCTTCATTGAAAAAAAATACTTACCTAAGCTAGAAAAACTAGGAATTCAAACTGTCCAGGATTTTTTATATTTCTTTCCCCGTCGCTATGAGGATTTTTCAAAAATTGTCAAAATTTCTGACCTCCAAGAAGACGACTCAGTCACTGTAAAAGGAAGAATTATTGATATTCAAAACATTCAGACCTGGAAAAAAAGAATGACAATCACCGAGGCTCTCATCGAAGATGAATCCGGTTCTATAAGAGCACTCTGGTTTAATCAACCTTATGTCGTCCAAAATTTTAAAAGAGACTTGCTCGTCAGGTTGAGCGGAAAAGTGAGCTGGGACAAAAAGGGTCTTTATTTTTCTAATCCTGCTTATGAACACGCTTTGCGTCCACCTACCAATACCGCTCGGATTGTTCCTGTTTACTCAGAAACTCAAAGGATGACTTCGAAGTGGCTGCGTTGGAAAATAGGCCAGCTTTTCAAAAAATACTTGCCTAAAATTCAAGAAGTTATTCCAAAGCCCATTCTCAAAAGGCAAAATTTGCTTGGCATTCAAGAAGCAATTCAAGAGCTTCATTTTCCATCAAGCTTTGAAAAAATAAAAGAAGCCCAAAGAAGAATAGCTTTTGAAGAAATGTTTTTAATCCAGTTGATTTCAATCCAAGCCAGAAAAAACTGGGAAAAGTGTCAAGCCACAGAAATTCCTTTCAACGAAAAACTAATCAAGGATTTTGTAAATTCTCTGCCGTTTAAACTAACCAATGCCCAAAAAAAAGCTGCTTTTCAAATTTTGAAGGACATTGAAAAGCCACATCCAATGAACCGCCTTTTAGAAGGTGATGTAGGCTCTGGAAAGACAGTGGTTGCCGCTATTGCCGCTTTAGAAACAATGATAGCGGGTTATCAAACTGCCATCATGACACCCACTGAAGTTTTAGCTATTCAACACTTTGAGACCTTTAAGAAAATATTCAAAAATTTCTCCCAAAAAGTAGGACTTCTTACCTCGAGTCAATGTCGAACTATTTGGAAAAAAAATACCCGTAAAAATCTTTTGAGAAAAATCAAGCAAGGAGAAATAAAAATCTTGATCGGTACCCATGCCCTAATTCAAAAAAGTGTAGAATTCAAGAATCTAGCTCTTGTAATAATCGACGAACAGCACCGCTTTGGAGTCAAACAGCGAGCTTGGCTTCAGAAAGCAGCGGGTAACTTGAAAGACGGCCTTAAGAACTCTGTGCCGCACCTTTTATCAATGACTGCCACTCCTATTCCTCGTACTTTAGCTCTTGCTTTTTATGGAAACTTAGACTTGTCCATTCTCGATGAACTTCCTCGAGGTCGAAAAAAAATAATCACTCAGGTTATACCGCCTTCCGGTCGCGAAGAGGTGTATAAATTTATTCGCACCGAAATAAAAAAAGGGCGCCAAGCCTTTTTTATTTTCCCCCTCATTGAAGAATCAGAAAAAATTTCTAGCCGAGCCGCTACCGAAGAACACAAAAAACTCTCCGAAGAAATTTTCCCAGATTTAAGAATTGGCTTGCTTCATGGTCAAATGAAACCAAAAGAAAAAGAAGAAACAATGACCAAGTTCAAGAATAAAGAATTTGATATTTTGGTTTCAACTTCTGTGGTTGAAGTGGGAGTCGATGTTTCCAACGCAACGATAATGGCTATTGAAAGTTCAGAGAGATTTGGACTAGCTCAACTGCATCAGTTTCGCGGACGAGTCGGGCGGTCTGAACATCAGTCCTACTGCTTTCTTTTCACTGAATCGGCTTCGGCAAGCGCTCACAAGAGACTCAAGGCGCTTCTTGAATCCGAGAACGGCTTCGAGCTTGCTCAAAAAGATCTTGAAATTCGCGGCCCCGGTCAGTTTCTTGGCACTCGCCAATCCGGCCGCCCAGATACAGCGATGCAATACTTGGGAGATGTAAAATTAATTCAGCAAGCCCGCCTCGAAGCCCAAAGTCTTTTTGAATTCGACCCAAAACTAGAAAAATTTCCTGATCTTAAACAGGCTTTAGAAAAATTTGATAAAGAAATACATTTAGAATGAAGTTAGACTCTAGTCCATAATATTTAAGAATCCGGTAGAATTATTTCAGAATTTTTCCATCCTCTATAGATTTTCTCTAGCTATAATTTTAGGCTAAACCTCCACAAATATTCCTTGCAGTGTTGGGCATAATCAATACCGATACGCTTGCCCGCCACAATTTTTCTTCTGGAAAAACCTTGAGCGGGATATTCTAGCCACAATTTTTTCCCTTTCGTCAGATCCCACTGGTTGAGTTTTCGGTCTATTCTTAGAAATTTACAAAGCTTTCCAGGACCGTCTAAGTAGACATCTGACGTCTTTTTAGACGTCGGACGTCTAAAAAGTTTTGCACCGCGGATCAAAACCGCCGCAGGAAAATCTTTTTTCTCAGTAACAACATTGAGACAGTGATACATCCCGTAGATCATATAGACATAGGCATGCCCCGGCTCGCCATACATAACTTCGGTCCTAGGAGTTCTTCCTTTGGAAGCATGACAAGCTAAATCATCCTCACCGCGGTAGGCTTCAGTCTCTGTGATTATCGCTCGAATAATTTTTCCTCGATATTCACGAACCAAAAAACAGCCGAGAAGTTCTCGGGCAACTTTCAAAGTATTGTGGGAATAGAATTTGCAGGAAAGAATTTTCCGCATTTTTTCCAAAGCTAAGCTTTTTCTAAAGCGAGCTAACGCTTGCTTCTTTTAAGACTTAGCTCTTATTTTTTCATAAACCTCCAGCATCTTTTTGGCACAAACCGAAGAAGTATATTTTTCTCTGGCGATTTTTTTGGCTTTTTCTCCAAATCCTCTTCGCAAATCTTTCCCGTCAATCAATTTCTGAACTGCTTGGATAAACTTTCCTCTATCTTCTGGAACCAAAAAACCTGTTTTGTCACTCTCGATGATATCTTGAACGCCCGTCGCCCGTACCGCCACAATGGGAAGACCCGAATACATCGCTTCAGTAAGAACCATGCCTTGAGTTTCTGATTTAGAAGCATAAACAAAAATATCTCCTGCAGCATAATAGTTTTTCTTTTCCGCTTCCGGAACAATCCCGACAAAAAATACTCTTTCTTTTAGCCCGGCTTCAAAAACTTTTTTTATCAACTCATCTTTCAAATCTCCGTCTCCGCAAACCATAAATTTTGCCAAAACATTCCTTCTCAGCGTCTCAATAATCGCCTCAACCAAAAAATCAACATTTTTCTCAACGGTAAGCCGCGCCATCACCAATAGCAAAATTTCGTTATCCTTTATGTTGTATTCACTGCGAACACTCTCCCTATTAGGACTTGCGAATAGTTTTTCTTCAACTCCGGTAGGAATGCTCATCACATTTTTGTTTACCACTCCCCATTTTCGAATAATCCCAATCACTGAGGGGGTAGGCACAATCACTGCATCGCATTGATTAGCATAATTTTTTGCATTCCGAATTGCCCAGTTGGCAGCTAGTTTTCTAGGAAGAAACGGCACAAAATGCACATACCGATCATAAAGAGTATGCCAAGTAAAAACAATCGGGATATTTTTTTTCTTTGCCCAGCGCTTAGCAGTGCTTCCAAGAAGATTGGGGTGCTGAGAATGAATTATATCTAAATCCAAGTTATCTAGCATTTTCCCGATTCGACGAGAATACGGAATCGCCAGAGGAAATCTAATTTTTTTTATATTTGTTTCAATTGAGGGATAACGAAAAACATTCGGATTACTATCCTGAAAATCCTTCCATTTCGGTGCAAAAATATACACCTTATGCCCCAGAGACTCGAAGGATTTCCGAAAACTTTCTACCGAACCCGAAACACCGTAGGGATTAGGAAGATAATTGTTGGTAAAAATGGCTATTTTCATAATGACAATGATCAATAATTAATGATCAATGAATTTTCAATTTTTAGATTAGATTAAATAGAAAGCCAACCGTAAACCTGCCTGAATGAAACCTATTTCGGACTGGCTTGAAAATCAAATTCACCCAACTTCTAATAATAAAAGGCTAAATAGCAAAATAACAAAATTTAATTTTGACATTTAGACATTTGAAATTTTATTAGGTGAATTTGGAATTTACCTTGCGGTCTCATTTCTAAATTGAAAATTAATCATATCCGCCTGAACAAAATTGCCTCAGACAGATTGAAAATTTTAACCGTTTCTATCTATATTGCTCGAAATAAATTGCAAAATCTTTTTCCATACCTTCCTTTCCTTCACAAAGACATGATAAGCATCCTTGATCCAAAAAACTTCTTTAGATTTCGATTTTACATTTTCCATAATTATCCGCGGCGAACTTTTGGAAACTAAGTGATCAGATGTGGATTGCATCACCAGAATTGGCTTTGTAACTCGGGGCAAAAATCTTCGCGCCGCTTCAGCCAGCCGAACAACTTCTTTAGCGTTTCTGATTGGATAATATGGATAGACTTGACGATCTCCCATCTTTTCGCGAATCCAGGGCGGATAATATTTGCGGCGGTATTCTTTAGTGAGCCCCATAAAAAAAAGAGAGATTTTTGCAAGGGAATGAAATCGGTAGCGCATTGCCGCGCCCATAGTGAAAATACCTGTCACTGATTCATCATCTGAAATCAACAAAGCTAAATCTCCACCCATTGAAATCCCGCCAACAAAAATTTTTTTATAATTTTTTTTAAGTTTTTCAAGCTCTTCCCGGCTTTGCGCTAACCAATCTTGCCAAGTAATATTTTTAAGATCTTCCGGCTTTGTTCCATGTCCTCGAAGAAGAGGAACTGAAACCGTCCAGCCAAAGGAATGAAGATATTTTGCAAGAGGCAGAAGCTCATCGGGAGGAGAAGTCCAGCCATGAAGTAGCAAGATGCCAACTTCATTTGCGCCTTTCAAAAAAAAGGAGGCCCTCTTAAAATTATTATTTTCCTTTGTACTAACTTTTGATTCCATAAAACTTATTTCCGGCAGGCAAAATTTCAAATCTCAGCGGAACTCAAACTTTGAATTTTCAGCCTAGGAATTTATTCGGCTATAGTTTTGGATTTTGAGCTTTAAATTTTGAATTCACATTTATACAGTCTCCTCTTTCTTTTTCCGAATAAAGCCAGCCCACTGCCGAATAAATCGAACAACTACCTTGAAAGGCGCTTCTATTACAACATCAAAAAGAAAGACGAAGACATTGACGCGGGAAAAGTTGATTGATAACCATTTTCCAATTCGCACGAAAGGCATCGAAAGAGTATCAATAAGCATTCCAATCATCCCTTCCTTCTCACGGGCAACTAAAAGTTCGCGAATTGGCTGACGGACTAAAGCATTGAAGAAATTTACCACACTAAAAAGAAGAAGAAATATCAAAATTCCAAACCAGCTGAAATGAAGCCGTTTCAAAGCCCAAATAACTAGACCAAAGGAAATACCATAAGTCAAAATGAAAAATAAATTAAGCACTTTCTCGGAAAAAGTTTTTATTTCCCGAAGCCGAATTTCAGCAATTGGCTTCTCTTTTTCACTATAAATAATTTTTTCCACTCCCTTGGCAATAAGAATTGAGTTTTGATCGCTGGGGCGGCGAATAGTCGCTGAAAGTATAAT
>CAZHTL010000067.1:0-3718 GCA_964535415.1 uncultured Bdellovibrionales bacterium
GTCTCTCTCTATGAACTCACAAAACCTTCTCAAGGATTTGTTCTTGTCACGGGACCTTGCGGACACGGAAAATCAACAACTTTGGCGGCGCTTATTGACTACATCAATCATTCTCGTCATGATCACATTATCACCATTGAAGACCCAATTGAATATATTTTTGAGCCGGATATGTGCATTATTGACCAGCGGGAAGTTTTTCAGGACGCTACTGATTTTGGAACGGCGCTAAGGGCAGTTTTTCGGGAAGATGCGGATGTAGTAATGGTGGGGGAGATGCGAGATCTCGAAACAATTTCAACCGCCATCACGGCGGCGGAAACAGGGCACCTTATTTTTGCCACTCTTCACACCAATGACGCGGCCCAAACCATTGACCGGATCGTGGATGTATTTCCAGCTCATCAGCAAAACCAGATTCGAATGCAGTTAGCTCAAACTCTTTTGGGAATTGTTTCCCAGAGACTGCTTAACCGGGTGGATGGCGGACGGGTGCCGGCGGTGGAAATTCTTTACAACAATAATGCTGTGGCTAATCTTATTCGAGAAGGAAAGACTCACCAGATAAATTTGGTCCTTGAAACTTCCCGAGAGCAAGGAATGATGACCCTCAATAGTTCTTTGGCGGAGCTAGTGAAAAGAGGAGTTGTCTCTTTGGAGGAAGCAGAAATCTATTCAACTAATAAAGAGGAATTGAGAATATTATTGCGATAGCCTTTACGAATTACAAATCTTTTACAAAATATACGAATTACGAATCCAACACAAACATACAAATTACGAATTTCATGCGTCTCTGTGTATTCGTAAGAGATTCGTAATTCGTAAAGAAACACATGAAATACAAATACAAAGCTCGCAACCAAACGGGAGAGATCCAAGAAGGATTTGTTGAAGCCTTGTCTCAATCAAATGCTCTCTCAATTCTTCAACAGCACAATTTAGTGACTGTTTCTTTAGAGCCGGTCAAAGAATCAAAACTTTTGTCCAGCCTTTCTCATTTATGGGAAGGTGTTTCGGCAAAAGAGTTCGTTGTTTTCGCAAGACAATTGGCAGTAATGATTGGAGCAAAAGTTCCTCTTACCTCTTCTTTCAAAAGTATTGCCAGCCAGACAACCAATCCCTATTTTGCCAATATTCTCTTTCAGATACTTTCTGATATTGATGAGGGAAAATCTCTTTCTGAATGTCTCAAAAAACATCCCCAGGTTTTTTCGGAGCTTTTTGTGAATATGGTCCAGTCGGGCGAAGTTTCTGGAAATCTTCAAAAGGTTCTGGAAGATCTTGCCGACAATATTGAAAAAAATTATGCTCTTACCCAGAAAATCCGAGGGGTTCTCTATTATCCAGCTTTTATTTTGGCGGCTTTTTTTACGGTAGCTTTCATAATGATCACTTTTGTTATTCCTAAATTGATGGAAATGATCAAAGAAGCCAATGCTAAGCTTCCTATCACCACCAAAATTCTTATTTGGACCGGAAACTTTATGCAGCATTGGTGGTGGGCGGTTCTCTTGGTGATCATTGCCGCGGTGGCTGGGGCTGTTTATTATGTCCGAACGGAAGATGGAAAAAGGGAATTTGATGTCATAAAACTCAAGATACCTATCATAAACAGAGTTTTGCGTTATGTGTATCTAGCCCGCTTTGCTGAAAACTTGAGTACTTTGATCCGATCAGGATTGCCTATTGTGAATGCTCTTCAAATTTCCGCGAGAGTGATTGGTAGTTTTCAATTTGAAGCGGATATTTTGGAGGCAGCCGAGCGAGTGAAAACCGGCGGTTTGATAAGCGAAGTGCTCTCTAAAAAGCCGAATTTTCCGCCGATGATGGTCCAGATGATTAAAGTCGGCGAAGAGACAGGAAAGATGGACTCAACTCTTGCTGTAATGTCAAAATTCTATACTCGCGAAGCCGATCAAATAGTTTCCAATTTGAGCTCAATTCTTGAGCCGGTGCTGATTGTCATTTTGGGGGTCGGCGTAGGAGTGCTGGTTTTCTCAATCATCATTCCGATCTATAATGTTGCTCAAGGGATAAAATGAGAAATTTTGAAATTTGCGGATAAAGTTAAATGTCAAATCTCAAAAGTCAAAACCACAACTCAAATATAAAAAGTGATATTAGATACAGATCGTATAAACTTTCTCTAGATGCAATAAAGTTAGTTGAAAAATTTCCAAATAAAAGAATAGCTTGGATTATCACAGAGCAACTGCTAAGATCTATTACAAGTGTTGGGGCGAATCTTATTGAAGCAAAGTCAGCGTCGTCAAAGAAAGATTTTACCAAATACTACGAAATTGCCCTAAAAAGCTCGAATGAATCGAAATATTGGCTATGTTTAGCAAGAGATGCTAAAATGACAGAAAAGGAAAAAGTTGCAATTTTGCTTTCGGAGGCAGAAGAAATTTCAAAAATAATTGCCGCCAGTTTGCTGAAACTCAAAGGAAGAAAGTAATTTTTTGCTTTTGACTTGTGGATTTGACTTTTGACTTTTGACCTTTGACTTTTGAGATTATATGAAATTTTTTGAAAATTGAAAATTGATAAATTGAAAATTAATAAACTAGTCTAGAAAGGCAGGTGAAAAAATGAAAACAAAAATGAAAAAAGGTTTCACGCTGGTGGAGCTTCTCGTCGTGATCGCCATTATCGGGATTTTGGCAGGAATTGTGCTAGTGAGTTTGCAGAATGCCAAAAACAAAGCTAAACTAGCTTCGTTTCGGTCTTCGGCAGTAAGTGTTAACCCGGCGGCAATGACTTGCGCGGATGAAGATCAGCTCAATACCGCGGCCGATGGTCCGGGAGACAATATTTGTGCCGACACAAGTGTTGATAACAGCACCTATCCAGTTCTTCAGCCGGGAACTTGTGATGGAAATACTTATACAGTAGCAGCGGTTGATGACACATCAGCAGACGGGCAGTATCAGATTACAATGACTTGCGCTATAGCAGGGACAAATAGGACAGTGGTTTGCACTCAAAACGGCTGTACGCCCTAGTTGATTTTGTGAATTTTTCCATTTAGTCCAGCTGTTTTTGCTTGCGCGCCGGATTAAATTGGCGCGGGGTAAAAAATGGCTGGGCGATAATGGAAAAACAACTCGGAAATTTCAAAGTTCAAATACCAAATTTCAAATGAAATTCTAATGTCAAAGAAAAAAATCTTTGATTTAGAAGAAAGAACAGCTGTGTTTGGCGAAGATATAATCAAGCTTGCAAAATCAGTAAAACCAGATCATATAAACAGGCCAGTATTAACACAGTTGGTAAACAATGCAGGACAAGTGCGGGGGCGAAATATTGTGAAGCCAATGGGGCGGAATCAAGAAAAGATTTTCAGTATAAGATGGGAATTTCCAAAAAAGAATGCAAAGAATCAAAACATTTTCTAAGAATGCTTTCAGTTTCCAGTCCGGAGTGCAAGGCGAAATGCAGAGAACTTTGGCAAGAAGCTCAAGAGCTTATCCTAATATTTTCGAAAATTATTCATAATTCAAAGAAGAAAAACAATTAGGTTTTTGAATTGCGGATTTTGGACTTGATTTGAAATTTGAAATTATGATTGCTATATTCTTCATTGTTGGTCTCATCATTGGCTCTTTTCTTGGAGTCGTCAATTATCGTCTCAAGACAGCAGAGGATATTGTCTGGAAGAGATCTCATTGTCCCAAGTGCAAAAAGCCCATTCGCTGGTATGACAATATACCGC
>CAZHTL010000068.1:0-7222 GCA_964535415.1 uncultured Bdellovibrionales bacterium
TCCACGACTCGTCCTGAGCTTCTTTCAAGCTGTGTAGCAATCTTTGTGCATCCCGATGATAAGAGGTACAAAAAGCTCATTGGGAAAAAAGCGCAAGTGCCGCTTTTTGGAAATTGGGTTGAAATCCTTTCAGACAAAAGAGTGGATAAGCGAAAAGGAAGCGGAGCGGTGATGTGCTGTACTTTTGGGGACAAGACCGATGTAGAATGGTTTAAGGAATACAATCTCCCATTGGTAATGTCGCTTGACAAAGCCGGAATTATGACCGAAAAAGCTCAAAAATATCAAGGGCTTCCTGTGAAAATTGCTCGCATTAAAATTATCGAAGATCTCAAAAAGAAAAAATTGCTTATCGGGCAGAAAAAAATCACCCATACTTTGAATATTCATGAACGGTGCAAGACAGAAGTCGAAATTCTCAATTCCAAGCAATGGTATATTCGAATTCTGGACCAAAAAAAAGAGCTTATTGAGCTGGGAAGGCAGATCAAATGGCATCCCGAGTTTATGCGGGCTCGCTATGAGAATTGGATAAAGAATCTTCACTGGGATTGGTGTATTTCGCGCCAGCGTTTTTTTGGTGTACCATTTCCGGTTTGGTATTGCGCTGAATGCGGCGAAATGAAACTTGCTGAAGAGGAGGATCTGCCGATCGATCCTCTTTCCACAAAACCAAAGGGAAAATGTCGAAAATGTCAAAGTTCCAAATTTATACCCGAAAAAGATGTGATGGATACGTGGGCGACAAGTTCTTTGACACCCCAGCTGGCACTGCAGTTGTTTTATAAAGAAAAGGAGTCAAAAAAAATGATTCCTATGAATTTACGACCTCAAGCCCATGACATTATTTCTACCTGGCTTTTTTACACTGTCGTTCGTTCAAAATATCATTTCGAGAAAATTCCCTGGAAAGAAGTGATGATTTCCGGTCATGTTCTTGACGAAAAGGGACGAAAGATGTCCAAAAGTCTGGGAAATGTGGTGGCGCCGCAAACTATTCTCGAAAGATATGGAGCAGATGCTCTTCGGTTTTGGGCGGCCGGACGTTCTCTGGGGCAAAATATTAACTATTCCGAAGAAGAAATCCAAGCCGGGAAAAAGTTTTTGACGAAGTTGTGGAATTTGATGCGCTTTTCTTTTTTGAACATACCCAGAGGCAAAGACGGAAAATTTACCGGGTTACCCTTTATGACGATCGCAAACAAGTGTAATACTAAAAAAAATGCCATTGGCGAAAATGTCCTATCAAGTATTAAAAGTCCAAGAGATTTATATCCAACCGACAAATGGATATTGGCGGAGCTTCAGGAGCTGATTGCGACAGTCACGAAAAATTTTGAGAAATACGATTATTCTTCGGCTAAATTAGCTATTGAAAAATTTTTTTGGATAAAACTCGCCGACAATTATATTGAAATTATAAAAAACCGACTTTATAACAAAAGTCCTAAAAACAAAAAGGGGCGAGAATCGGCGCAGTTCACATTATATTCCGTTTTATTTGTACTCTTGCGGTTGCTAGCGCCATTCATTCCTTTTGCCACTGAGGAAATTTATCAAACTTTTTTCCGCACCAAGAAATGCGCAAAATCTATTCATCTCTGTGACTGGCCGAAAATTTACAAAAAGTTGTTAGATCGCGAAAAAGTCAAAACAGGTAAGGTTCTTCTTGAGATTATTGCTGCTATCCGAAAATTCAAGGCCAAGGAGGGGCTTTCAATGAAAGCAGAACTGGGAAAAGTGGAAATTTTTTGCTCTCGGGAGGCGAAAAAAAGAATAAAAGAAATGGAAGAGGATTTGAGGGCAGTCGGAAACGCAAAAGCAATTAAGTTTTCTGAATCAAAAAGATTTTCAGTAAAGATAAGCTAAAAAATTGATTTCTTTGCCTTTTTTCTTACTACCACTAATTACAGCAGGAATAACAAAGGCTTAATCTCGCTAAATAATAGGTTAAATGAAAGATCTCTGATTTTTTCCTAGCAAATTTTTTATGAAAAAAAAGAAAAGGAAATTGAAGATAACCGTTGGCGTTCACTCCGGTTTTTGTTTTGGAGTACAAAGAGCTTATAATTTAGCTTGTGTCAATTCAAAAAACTGCAGTCCGATTTATATTCTTGGCAAATTGGTTCACAACGACGATGTTTGTCGGGACCTTGAAAAAAGAGGCATAAAAGAGGCAAAATCCCTAGAAAGTCTTAAAGAAGAAACGATTATTTTCACCGCCCATGGCGTCGGACCAAAATTATACGAAAAAGCAAATCAACGAGGGGTGAAAATAATTGACACCACTTGTCCCAAAGTAATGAAAGCTCAGAGATTAGCTAAAAATTATGCAGAAAAAAAATGGGAGGTAATCATTTTTGGCGACAAAAAACACAAAGAAGTGAAAGGCATAAAAGAATGGTCGGGAAACAAAGCCAAAATAATATCTGGCCTTGAAGAGGCAAAGAGGCTCAAACTCAGTAAAATAAAAAAATACCTTCTTCTTTCTCAAACGACTCAAAATGTAGCAGAGTTTAGAAAAATAAAAGATTATCTATCAAAAAAATTACCCCATTTTGTCTATTTCAACACAATTTGTGATTCAACCAATAAGCGCCAAGACGAAATTCGCAAGCTTGCCAGAGAAAATGAAATAGTGATTGTAGTTGGCGGCCGAGATAGCGCCAATACTCGGCGGCTTTTTGAAATTGCCCGATTCCTGAATCCGAGGTCGTATTTTGTGGAAAACGAAAGTCAACTGAAGAAAAGTTGGTTCAGTGGTGTTAAGAAAGTGGCGATAAGCGCGGGAGCTTCCACGCCCAAGTGGGTTATAAAGAAAGTGGAAAATAAAATCGCTCTTTTTTAAATGTGATTTTGAGAAGAAATAAGGCTTCTGGAGATTGACTGTGAAATGAGGCGAGTTTGAAAACTTCATTCTGGAGTGGAATACTTTTTATTTTTGACACAAAAAGATAAATTTTTTATTCTACGAGTATGCGTCAATCTCAGCTTTTTACTAGAACTCAAAAAAATGCGCCCTCAAGTGAGACAAGTGTCAACGCCCGTTTTCTAGCCCGGGGCGGTTTTGTTGACAAGTTGATGGCGGGAGTTTATACTTTTCTACCCTTGGGTCTGCGTGTGATGAAAAAGATAGAACAAATTATTCGCGAAGAGATGGACGCAATTGGCGGGCAAGAGATAGAAATGCCAGCTCTTCACCCAAAAGAAAATTGGGAGAAGACCGGACGTTGGAAGACAATGGATGATCTTTATAAAGTGAAAGATATGAGTGGGCGCGAATTGGCGCTGGGTCCGACTCACGAAGAAGTGATTGCGCCGCTAGTGAAAAAATTTGTGAACTCCTATAAAGACTTGCCTTTGGCTGTCTATCAATTCCAAACCAAATTTCGAATGGAACTGCGGGCTAAATCAGGGGTTTTGCGCGGACGGGAATTTTTGATGAAAGATCTTTATTCTTTTCATCTCACTCCAGAAGATCTTGATGATTATTATGAAAAAGTTAAAAATGCTTATTTCAAGATTTTTGGAAAAGTAGGACTTAGGGAGAAAACTTATCTTACTTTTGCTTCCGGCGGCTCATTTTCAAAATACTCTCATGAATTTCAGACGGTGACTATTGCCGGAGAAGATACAATCTATATCTGCGAAAAATGCCAAACAGCTGTAAATAAGGAAATAAAATTCGAAACTCCCAATTGTCCTGTTTGCAGTGGAAAAAAATTCCAAAAAGAAAAGGCAATTGAAATAGGAAATATTTTCAAATTGCAGGACAGGTTTTCCAAACCTTTTAATTTGAAAGTGATTAACAAAGACGGAAAACCAAAAATTGTTCTTATGGGCTGTTATGGAATTGGTCTTTCTCGTCTCTTAGGAACAATTGTAGAAGTCCATCACGATGAAAAAGGAATTATTTGGCCGGAGTCAGTGGCGCCGTTTCAGGTTCACTTGATCAGTCTTGGGAAAAATAAGGAAGCGGAAAAAATATATAAAAACCTTCTGGTGAAAAAAATTGAAGTCTTGTTTGACGATCGCGAAGCAAGTCCGGGAGAAAAATTTGCCGATGCTGATCTTATTGGCATTCCTTGGCGGGCAGTGGTGAGTGAAAAGTCGCTTGCCTTGGGAGGAGTAGAAGTGAAAAAAAGAAGTGAGAAAAAAGTGAAAATAATTCCCGGCCAAAATCTAGGCAAGTATCTAAGTTCGTAGGGGTTAAACCTCTGTGAGGAATGCCGCGTTCGTCTAGTGGTCCAGGATACCTGGTTCTCATCCAGGAGATCATGGGTTCGAATCCCATACGCGGTACTTTGGGAATATCGTAGAGGTTTAACCTCTACGATTATTAAAAGTAAAGATAACTTAGAACAAGTTGTTTCATTATAAAAAATTATGCCGCTGGAAAAAGAAGAAATAAAAGAGGATATTCAAGGACCTATCGAACGCGAAAAGGAAGAGGCAAGAGAAAAATTTGCGGAACTTTTTGAAATTGTTAAAAAAAGGTATGAAAATTTTCCCAGTGAAACAGTAAAGCAGGAATTTTTGGCTCACACCGAAGATGTTTTGGATAGGGTTATTGAGATATCTTTTTTGAAGAACTTTAGCTCAGAAGAAAGAATGGCGGTGGAAATAGCGGCTATTTTGCATGATTTGACAAAAGCTGATCCGCCTCCCAAGAAATACGCCGATATCCCCAATTATGTCTTGGTTAATCATCATCAAATGGCGGCGGGTGAAGTGCCGGAAATATTAACCGATGAGTATTTGAAAAAAATTGGCGTGAAGGAAGGCAATTTCGATGAGTTGCGCCGCTGGGTAGAAAAAGCCATTTTGGAGCATATGGGACCCCATCCGGGTTTTATGGAAAAGACGCTAAAAAGAGTAAATGCGGACTTGGGAAAGAGGGGTTTTTCGAAAATTCATCACCCTCAAGCGGAGGGAAAAATCTCCCAGGCGCTTCTCGCGGCTGATATGAAAGCGCTAGCTGATGCCAAAGGAATTCAAAAAATATTGGCTCTTCGGAGCAGTCAAGATGTTTTTCTAAAAGAAGATAAAAAAAGATTGGAAAGTTTTGAGGGCTTAGGTATCCATTTATCTTTGGCTGAAGTCAGGTTTCTTTCGGCAATGGAAAGCGCCCTCGAAGCAGAACAGATGGTGAGAAGTTTGGGTGATACAGACTTGTCAAAGTGGATAGAGAAAGTTATTGAACAAGATAAGAAAATAGTTTTCCGAGATCCAGTTTCCGGGGAGGGATTGAGATGGGAGGAAGTTTTACAAAAAATAAAATCGTAGAGGTTTAACCTCTACGATTATTGGCAAAAAATACCCGCCTTTTCGATAGGTTTAAAGAAAAGACGGGGGCGGGGAAGAGAGGTAAGCGGTGTTTTTTCAAAGAAACTTTGGAGGTAGTAGATAGTGGACTGGTCTAAATTTGTCCCAGGTTTTCTGGGACGCTATTATTGTGGGTGTTATTTTTATTATCCTACCACAGGGGCAAAAGAAATATTGATTATTTTTTAAAAAAAAGAGATTGATTGCGTTGCCGCAATGGCAGCGCCGAATTCGAGGTTTCGTTTGCATTTTTTCCCTCCGTGGATTTTTGATAAAGAACTGTACCTCTCTCTTTATTTTCTCTTTTTTTGTTTGTCTTGTCAATCTTGAGAATTGGCTTTATTATTAAAAATAAGCTTTTTAATATTTTGGGATAAGTCTTTGACAGAAAATTATTAAAGGAAAATTTTAGTGGACGCCAAAGTTGAACTTCAAAATTATAAAAAAATTCTTGACAAAGAACTGGCTGGGTATTTTTCTCAAAAACTCAAGGAGATGAGAGATTTTGGTACGTCAGCCAAAGGAGTGGTGAAAAGTATTCGCGAGATGGTTTTGGCTGGCGGAAAACGAATACGGGCGGCTTTTATGTATTGGGGTTATCGAGCGGCTGGTGGTCGCGAGTTTGAGAAAATTGTTGAGGCCTCGATGAGTATTGAACTCACTCACATATTTTTGCTTATCCATGATGATATTATTGACCGCGACGATTTTCGCCATGGCATTCAAGCAATTCACAAAAAATACGAAAAACTGGCCCAAAGATTTTATAAAAAAACCGATCCTGGGCATTTTGGTGAGTCAATGGCAATTGTGGCAGGCGATATGGCGGCGGCGTTTGGGAACGAAATTATTTTTAATTCTCGTTTTGCGCCAGAAAACAAACAAAAAGCTCTTTCTAAGCTTCAGGAGATTGTGGTGAATACTGTCTCTGGAGAAATTCTAGATGTTATACTTGAGGCAAAGGGCAAAGCGAAAGAAAATGAAGTTTTGGAAGTCCACCGCAACAAAACGGCCAAATATACAATTGAAGGTCCACTTCAGCTGGGGGCGCTTCTTGCCGGCGCTAATGAGAAAGTGCTCAAAATTCTAAGTGATTATGCTGTCCCGGTGGGAATCGCTTTTCAAATTCAAGATGATATATTGGGGGTTTTTGGAAGCGAGAAAAAACTAGGAAAACCAGTTTGTTCAGATCTCCGAGAAGGAAAACAAACCCTTTTGGTAGTTAAAGCTCTGGAATTTGGAAGCAAATCTGATAAAAAAGTTATTAACAACTTACTAGGAAAAAGAAATGTCAACGAAAAGGAAATTGAGGCTTTCAGAAATGTTATCCAAAAAACTGGTTCACTGCTATATTCCCAGAATTTAGCAAAAAAATATGTTGAAAAAGGCAAGTTAGCTATTGAGAAATCTAGTTTTGAAAAAAATACCAAAGATTTTTTGATTGGAATTGCGGATTATATTGTAAATAGGGAAGTATAGTTTTTAGTTTTTGGTAATAAGGTTATTGGCAGTGGGTTTGGCTATTAGCCATAAGTCATCGGGGTTTTTCCAGCAACTAGTGACCAGAGGCTTGTCTTACAAATAGTGACTAATGCAACCAATGACTAAAATATACAAGAGTTACGCAGTATAAATAATTACCTTATAAAAGTCATAATTAATGTTTTTTCAGTCAAAACCGCCAGCTTACTTTTGGGAGTAATGGTCTATGAATAGCTTAAATAAGCCAAATTACTTTAGAAAACAATTTACAGTCTAAAAAAATTTATGCTAATTTTTGCTTGAATTAAAGCAAATTACAAAAGTGCGTAAATCCTGTAAAATATTTGTCTTATGTTTATTTCTATTATAAAATAGTCTCGGATTAAACGGAGAGCAAAGGCTTTCTTTTTAGTAT
>CAZHTL010000069.1:0-4075 GCA_964535415.1 uncultured Bdellovibrionales bacterium
AAAAGAGGAAATAATATAATTTATAGCACTAATCACTACCACTGCCCAAAAAGCAGCTGTCCAAGTTTCAATAACCAGCGCTCCCACAATTTTGGCGGCTAGGTCGAGCATCAAAACATTGATCACTATTGTAAAAAGGCCAAGCGTCAGCCAAATGAGCGGAAGAGAAATAATTTTTACAACAGGTTTGACAAAAAAGTTGATGAGCCCCAGCACGGCGCCCGAGAGAATCAACCATTTCCAATCTCCATCAAAAAATATTCCCGGCACCAGACGCGCCGCCGCCCAAATACCCAAAGCATTAGATAAAATATGGGCTATTAATCTTAACATTAATCTTGAGAAGTTTTAGCTGAAAAAACAAAAGGGGGATTATTATAACATTTTTTTAAGCTTTTCGACCATTTCCACTGGCGTGGGGTCGATTTTATATTCCAACGCCAGGTAATATGAAGACCAACAGCCAATTTGAAGAGTGGCAAATATTTTGTAAAGAATGCCTCCCTCCGGCATATCAATAGTAGTTGAACCAACTCCGTAATTTTTCAAAATTCGAGAAGTAATCTCAAATCTTTTCAGGTTTCGAGGGTGATCATTTTTATCTCGAAGATTAATCACGTAAAATTTACCTTGCGATTTTGTAAAACCGACCATTTCATTGTGATTGAGTTCAGGAAAATAATTCCAAAAAGCCGGCGTTTTAGCATTCTCATTAAACATTATTTTCCAAATCATCGCCAGTGACTTAAATTTAGTTGAAGAATATATGATTGGGATTTTTTCTTTGGTTAATTTTGCTATCCTCTTTCCCTTTTTTCTGAAATCTTCTTGATTAGCCTTCAGCTTTTTCGAAACTCTTTTAAATTCTTTGTCTTTTTCTTCAATCATTCCGCTGTTGGCAAGCAACTTAAAAACCGCCGCAAAGTTGCAAGCGGTTGCCATTCGGGGCTGGAGAACTTTTTCGGCTGGCGGCATCAAAACAAAAGGAATATTATTCTTCCGACACATTTCAATAACTCTTCCTCCAGCGGCAATGCTTACGCAAGGCAAATTATTCTTCAAAGCCTCCCCAAAGGAAGAAACTGCCTCTTCAGTATTTCCCGAATAAGAAGAAATAATATTGAGGCAATGATCAAAAGCTTCTGGCGGCAAGCTATAAAAACGATTTTGAAAAATTCCAAAAGGGTGATTCTTTTGAGACTCTTTCAAAAACAAATCGTGAAGATAAATTCGAAGCAAGTTTGCCGGCAGAGCTGATCCTCCCATTCCAGAAATCATAACCGACTTGAATTTTCCCTTGACCTTAATATCTTTTGCAATTTTAAGCCCCTCGACTAATTGGTTGGGAATATCTTCTATTACCTTATAGAGATTGCTTTTGTCTACGCCTTTTTTATTTTGCTTCATGCCAAGCTCTTTACTAATCAAAAATTAATAGTTAGTATAAAGGACACTATCATTATACCCCTAACTCCTAATCATTTTCAAGCTCAACTTTATGCCTAAGCGTATTTTCTCCGGTATTCAGCCTTCAGGTGCTCTTCACCTGGGAAATTATCTCGGCGCTATCAAAAACTGGGTGGAATTGCAAAACAGTTATGACTCTATATTTTGCGTGGTTGATCTGCACGCTATTACCGTTCCCCAAAAACCCGATGAATTACGCCAAAAAACGCTGGAGGTGGCAAAAACCTACCTGGCCGCCGGAATTGACCCCCAAAAGTCTACGATCTTTGTCCAATCGCACGTAAAAGAACATACAGAACTGGCTTGGATTTTAAGTACAATTACTAAAATGTCAGAATTATTTAGGATGACTCAGTTTAAAGATAAAGCTGGATTTGACACCAGAGCGTTTGAAAAATATCTAAAAAGACATACAGTAGGATTAACAGCAAAATCATCTGCGTTACAAGAATATCCTGATGAGGATAAAGAAATGTTTAATCAAATTTTCTCTCTAATTAAAAAGCCTCTAAATCAAATAGGCTTTGGTCTTTTTGCTTATCCCACTCTAATGGCTGCTGATATTCTCCTTTATGACACAAACCTTGTCCCGGTTGGCGAAGACCAGCTTCAACATGTGGAACTTGCTCGTACTCTGGCCCGCCGGTTTAACAGTCTTTTTGGGAAAACTTTTGTTGTTCCCGAACCATTTGTAGTAAAAGAAGGTATGCGGATTATGGGACTTGACAATCCAAAGAAAAAAATGTCTAAGTCTGCCGCCAGCGAATACAATTATATTGCTCTCACTGATTCTCCTGAAAAAATCCGCGAAAAAATCAAAAAAGCTGTCACTGACAGCGGAAGAGAAATAAAATATCTAGACAGCAAACCGGCAATCAAAAACTTGATCAATATCTACGCGCTTCTTGACAACGCTACTCCGAAAGAAATTGAAGAATCCTATCAAGGTAAAGGTTATGCTGAATTTAAAAAAGATTTAGCCGAAGTAATTATTGATTTTCTCAAGGGTTTCCAGGAAAAATATAAGGAAATTGATGACAAGGAGGTAATTCAAATTCTTGCCGCTGGCGCCAAACGTATCCGCCCACTGGCGCAGAAAAAAATGGAGGAGGTGAAGGAGAAAATGGGATTGGTAGTGTAAGAAAGTTTTTTAAAATAAAAAAATTCTTTTGAACCTTAAAAACCAAGGAGGTAAATCATGAAAATCGGGAGAGTTGAAATTGACCATAAGAAGATTGATAAAATAAGGGGAATAATGGATAAGCTAAAAGGAAAGAAAAAACCCGCCTGGAAATTTCGACGGGCTTTATTATTTTTATAAAATAACGAAATATTCTTATTCTCGAATTATTTTTAACACCTCGTCTCTTTTTTCTTCCATCAATCCTTTGGTATTTGCTTCAAGATTGAGTCGCAAGACTGGTTCGGTGTTTGAAGGCCGAACATTGAACCACCAATCTGCATATTCAATCTTTATCCCGTCCAGTTCAGAAATTTTTCCGCCAGCGTATTTTTCTTTAAGGCGCACCAAGACCGCGTCTTTATCTTCCACTTCGCTGTTTATTTCTCCAGAATGAAAATATCTTTGCAGGCTTTTTATAAGTTCTGAAACCTTTTGCCCCGTCTCTGCCATAATATTGAGAAGAAAAATTGCCGCCAGCGTTGAAGCTTCGGCCAAATAATTTTCTTGAAAATAATAATGTCCTGAAAGCTCACCGGCAAAAACTCCTCCCTGCTCGCGCATAATTTTTTTGATATTGGCATGTCCCACTGGACACTCAAGCGCTACCCCCCCATTTTCTTCAATGTATTCCTTGACTGCTTTTGAAGAACGCAGGTCATAAAATATTTTTGCTCCCGGTCTTTTTTCTAAAACTATCTTTGCAATCAAGCCGGTTATTAAGTCCATAGGTATACTTTTTCCTTTTTCATCAACAAAGCCAATTCGATCAGCGTCACCATCATAAGCAATGCCAATATCAGCTCCGACCTCTTGAACCTTTTCTTGCAAATCTTCAAGAGTTTCCGTCTTTAGGGGGTTGGCTTCATGATTGGGAAAATTTCCATCAAAATCTTCGTAGAGTTTTACTATTTCGAAATTATCAGGAAATTTTTCAAATACTCTCCCTTCCAAAATTCCCATGGCATTGGCAAAATCAATCACAATTTTGAATTTTTTGTTTCCAAAATTAGCAAAACTGGCAAAATAATTGACATATTCTTCTTTTATTTCCTCCTTAGAAATAATTTTTCCTTTTTTGTTTCCCCTGAAAAATTCTCCCCTTATAGCCAAATCTCGAATTTCAAAAAGGCCACTATTTTCTCCAACAGGAATTGCTTTTGGCCGGCAGATTTTCAACCCATTATACTCCGGCGGATTGTGAGAAGCCGTAATCATCACCCCTCCTTCAACATCCAATCGTCCCGAAGCAAAATAGACCATCGGTGTAGTAGCCAACCCAATGTCATAAACATCGGCCCCTTGGTCAGTGATACCTTGCGTCAAACTTTCAAAAAAAGCTGGGCTTGATTTCCGAATATCCCGCCCAACCACAATTTTTTTGGCTTCCAAGTATTGCGCCATCGCCCAGCCAATATTATAAACCGC
>CAZHTL010000070.1:0-6297 GCA_964535415.1 uncultured Bdellovibrionales bacterium
GAATAATAAGTATCATTTGTCACGCGGCCCAAGGGTTTATATCTAAAATTCGGCTGGACCAATTCAAAGCGCTTATCTTTTTCTAGAGTCCTAATCAATTTTGAAGTTGATTTTCCGGAAAGACTCCGGGCGAGATAGAAATTTTCGTTTCCCTCGCCGCCGAGAGGAGAAAGGGAAATATTATAACTTTGGGAAAGAGCGTCCAAGCAATCACGGCAAGCGATCTTCACAATGACTTCGTTTTCTTTAAAGTCCCAATTTGTATTTTTCTTCGGCGTAACACTTTTGACAGATTTCCCTTTGGCGAAAGCGAAAGAAAGACTTTCAATTACAAAGAAAATCGCCAGAGAGGAAGCAATAATAAACAAAAGAATAACTTTTCTTTTGGTAAAAAGGTTTTTTGAAAGCATAGGTTAATTTTATATAATAGGAGCAAATAACACAAGAAAATTAAGCAGATTCTCCTTAAAATATGGAAGACTTGATTTTAGTTTAACAAGAGAAAACTTTTGGGATTTTCTGGCCCATCAATCAGATTTCGAAAATATGAAAGAATATGAAAGCAAGCAATTTTAATTGCTTGCTTTTTGAAATCAACGGCTGTATATTATAAATAGAAAACGGCAAAATTATGCGTATTGGAATTGACGCGAGAGCCATATTAAATCCGGAAAAATCCGCTCCCAGCGGAGTGGCACATTATGTTTGGCATCTCATAAAAAACCTTCTTGAGATAGACAAAGACAATCAGTATGTCCTCTTTTTTGATTTCAAGGTTCGGGACAAAGACGTAAAAAAGTTTACGCGGCCAAACGTGAAGATAAAATTCTTCCCCTTTTCGGATTACAAGAAATATATGCCCGGGGCTTATAGTGAGATTTTAGGACTAGCCACTTATGCGCGGGAAAGATTGGATATTCTTCATATTACCTCGCCGCTTTACCGGGTTCCGGCCACCTATCGGGGAAAAGTGATAACTACTTTTTATGACTTTGCTCCTTGGCGGGTGCCGGATTTGTTTCCGAAACTTTCCACGGCGAAGATAAAAGCCCTTTATAAATTTGCGGCTAAAAAATCAGATCGAATAATTGCTGTTTCCGAATCAACCAAGAAAGATGTGCAGGAATTACTGAAATATCCAGAGAAAAACGTGGCGGTGGTTTATAATGGCATTGACAGAAGATTTTTTGAAGAGTGCTCCGTATCGGCGGAAGAAATAAAAAAAGATTATAAGATAAATAATAGATATATCCTTTTTTTAGGAACGCTTGAGCCAAGAAAAAACTTGACCCGAGTTCTGGAAGGATTTTCCTATTTCAAGAAATCTTTTTCAGGAGGATTTGATTATCAATTGGTTGTGGCAGGAAAACGCGGCTGGCTGTTTCAAGAATATTTTCAGCAAGCTGAGGATTTAGGAATCGGAAAGGACGTCATTTTTACGGGATACGTGGGCGGGGATGACTTGAAGCCGCTTTATGCCCACGCCGAGTTTTTTGTGATGCCGTCTCTTTATGAAGGTTTTGGCCAGACAATTGTAGAAGCAATGGCTTGTGGAACACCCTGTTTGGTTTCCCGAGTGGCTTCTATTCCGGAAATTGTCGGAGAAGCGGGGTTTTATGTTAATCCCTACGATACCGAAGGAATTGGAAAAGCGATGGAAAAATTGGCCAGAGATAGAAATCTACGCGAAAAGTTGTCTGCGGCTGGACGGGAGCAGGCTAAAAAATTCAGCTGGTCTAAGTGCGCGCGGGAGACACTTGGGATTTACAGGAAAGTTTGATTGAAGATTTTGTTTTTAATATCTTGTAACTAGCTGGAGTTGGGTAACCTGATTTTAGAAGACTTAGGGTTTGCTCTGGGTTGACTGTCATTGATTTGCAATTGCAATATATCAGTATTCTAGTATACTGATATAATTTTTTGTTAAACGTTAATTAAAAAACTTATGCCGGGAAAGGTAAAATATAATCAACTTACAGAATTCGAAAAGAAGAAATACTTGGGAGAATTCTATACGATGGTTTCGCTTCTCAAAAACCGAAACGAGGTAAAGGAATTTTTCAAAGATCTTTTGACTCTTTCTGAAGTAGTGATGATTTCCCGTCGCTTGCAGGCAGCAAGGATGCTTTTGGAGGGATTTACCTACAAAGAAATAAGCCAAAAAATGAAAATGGGAGTAATGACAGTCGGCCAGGTGGAAAGATGGCTAAATAATGGTTTTGGAGGATATAAAAGAGTTATTCAAAGGTATAAAAGAGGAAAAATTGAAAGGAAGTAAAAAGCTTTCTATTCCACCTTTTTCCTAGTTACTGAATTCAGCTTGCTTAATTAGAAAGAGAAAGGAGAGAGAATACATCAGTATTCTAGTATGCTGATATGAATTTTATGAAAGTTTTTTAGGTGTTTTTTGAATTGACTTTAGCTGATTTTTTTAGTAGCTTAACTTATATCGCGGGGATATTAAGAGGAAAAAAACTGTATGTTTAAACCTGTTAATTCCAAACAATCTTTTCCTGAAATGGAGAAAAAAATTCTCGAGTTTTGGGAAAAAGAAAAAATTTTTGAAAAGTCAGTGAAGAAAGAAGCGCCGCAAGGCGACTTTATCTTCTACGAAGGCCCGCCAACAGCCAATGGGGAACCAGGTCTTCATCATGTACTAGCTCGCGCTTTCAAGGATATTATTCCTCGCTACAAAACAATGAAAGGTTTTCGGGTGGAGCGCAAAGCTGGTTGGGATACCCATGGGCTTCCAGTTGAAATTCAAGTTGAAAAAGAATTGGGGATTCATTCAAAGCCGGAAATTGAAAACATTGTTCCCGGAAATGTCAGGGAAAGTATTGTTGAGTTTAATCGGAAGTGCAAAGAATCGGTTTGGAGATATAAAGATTCGTGGGAAAAAATGACGCGGCGGATGGGCTATTGGGTAGATATGGAAAAACCTTATATTACTTATGATAATGGCTATATTAGCTCTGTTTGGTGGCAATTTGCTCAGATTTTTAAAGCCAAAGGAAAGGATGGCAAGAGTCTGGTTTATCTAGGAAGCAAAGTGATTCCCTATTGTTACCGTTGCGGGACTGGTCTTTCTTCTCACGAGGTAGCCCAAGGTTATCAAAAAGTGGTAGATAATTCGGTATATGTGAAGTTCGAGGTTCTTACGAATTACGGATCGAGTATAAACACACAAACTAAGAGTGCTAGTGCTGATGAAAAAACATATTTTTTAGTCTGGACGACAACACCCTGGACCCTTCCCGGAAATGTAGCTTTGGCTGTTGGAAAAGAGATTGATTATATAAAAGCCAGAGTCGGCGATGAAATTCTGATTTTTGCTAAGGAAAGAATGGCAACCGTGGGAGAAGGTTTTGAAATAGAGGAAGAGATAAAGGGGGAGGATCTTCTTGGACTTTCCTATAAGCCGCTATACAAAATGACAAACGATGAGAATGCCTATAGAGTGATTAGTGGTGACTTTGTCTCAACTGAAGAGGGAACAGGAATTGTTCATATTGCGCCGGCATTTGGAGAGGATGATGCAGATGTAGCAAAAGAAAATAATTTACCAACACTTGTTACTGTTGACAAGGAAGGAATAATTTCTGTGGATGTTCCCGGAAAAGGAATCCCGGTTAAAAAAAAGAACAGCGAGAATAGATATGAAGTTGATGATTTGATTGTTGCTGACCTCAAAAAGAGAGGCCTTTTTTTCAAAGAAGAAGCTTATGAGCATGATTACCCGCACTGCTGGCGATGCGATATGCCGCTCATCTATTATGCCAAACCTTCTTGGTTTATCCGGATGAGCGAACTAAGAGACGAATTAATTCAAAGTAACGAGAAAATCAATTGGGTTCCAAGTTATATTAAAAAGGGCCGGTTTGGAGAATGGCTAAAAGAAGTCAAAGATTGGGCAATTTCACGCGAACGCTATTGGGGAACGCCGCTTCCTATTTGGATCTGTGAAAAATGCGATCAAAAAAAAGTTGTTGAATCAGTTTCCGAACTTGAAAAAATTTCCGGAAAAAAACTTGACGATCTTCACAAACCTTTTATTGATGAAATTGAAATTTCTTGCGCTTGCGGTGGAAAAATGCGGCGTACTTCCGAAGTAATGGATGTTTGGTTTGATTCGGGCGCGATGCCGCTTGCCCAATTTCATTACCCAGATGGGGCAACCGTTGAAGACAAGGAGAAAATCGAGTCCGGAAAATATTTTCCAGCCGACTATATTTCCGAAGCGATTGATCAGACGCGAGGGTGGTTTTATACCCTTCACGCTATCGCTACGCTTCTCAAAAGAGAAAGAAAAGTTCCGACCGGGTATGCTTATAAGAATGTTATTTGCCTTGGGCATATTCTTGACAAAGACGGGAAAAAGATGTCCAAGTCCCGCGGCAATGTAATTGAGCCAATGGCAGTGATGGACGAATATGGGGCGGATGCTCTTCGGTGGCTGCTGTTTTCCGTTAACCAACCGGGACTTCCCAAGAGATTTGATATCAAGGGAGTGAGAGAGGTGGTGAGCCGAACCTTTCGGATGCTCTGGAACTCGTATTATTTCTTTGTAATGTACGCAAATATAGATAAATTCAAAATTCAAAATTCAAAATTCAAAATTTCATTGAATAATTTGTTGGATAGATGGATAATTTCGGAGCTAAACTGCTTGATAAGAGATGTTGACAGTAAGCTCGAAAGGTACGATGTGTATGGTTCAACAAAAGTGGTTGAAAATTTTATTGATAACCTTTCTAATTGGTATGTTCGACGAAGCCGTAGAAGATTTTGGAAGAGTGAAAACGACAAGGATAAAAATGAAGCTTACGGAACTTTGCATTATGTTCTGGTTAATCTTGCCAAAATTATAGCTCCCTTTACGCCATTTATAGCCGAGGAAATTTATAAAAATTTGACCGGAGAAGAATCGGTGCATTTGGCGAATTTTCCAGAAGCCAACGAGAAATTAATTGATGAAGAATTAAACAAAAGAATGCTTTTGGTTCGCAAATTTGTGAAATTGGGTCTTGCCGCGCGGGCTAAAGCTGGCATCAAAGTCCGTCAGCCCCTAGCCAAGCTCGAAATCAATGAAATCATAGAGGATGACCTTATTGATCAGATAAAAGAGGAGGTGAATGTAAAAGAAATCAGTTTTTGCGGAACAGTGGAGAAAAAACCAGGAATCTATACAGAAGAGGACGGGACGTCAATGGTTGGTCTTGACGTCATTGTTTCCGAAGACTTGCGCCTTGAGGGTGAAGCACGGGAGTTGATTCGCCACATTCAAGAGCTTCGAAAAAAAGCGGGCTATGAAGTTGATAATCGGATTATTATCTGCTATCAAGGAGGGTCAAAGATATTTGAAAAATTTGGAGATATGATTGCTCGCGAGACGCTAGCCACTGGTGCGATTGAAGGCGAGGGAACTGGTTTTGATATTGAAGAGTTTTTCGAGCTGGAAACTACTCCGGTGAAAGTCTGGCTGAAGAAGATTTAGGTTAAAAAAGCATATACATTTTCCTAAGATGCCATCTTAAGAAAATAAGGAGGATCTGTAATGTCCTTTAAAAAATGGTTTTCGTGGCCATTGCCTTTCAAGGATGAGTGCGATCCCCACTGTGAGTACGATTTGCACAACTGTTGGTGTTTTGCATTTCCAGTTATGTTTGTCGTATTGAGTTTGGCATTGATCGGTTACCTCCGGATGAACCAAGAATGGATGTTATTTTCTCTGGTTATTCTCTGGTTGCTTTTCGGGGCAACTTGGAAGCTTCAGGGGGATCTAGTTGTCCGCTATTGGTGCCGGAAGTGCCTGCAGGCGGGCGGACCGGTTTGTCTCCATTGCGGTGGAAAAATTGGAGTACGGAAGGGCTACATTTTTCATAGTTTTCTGTCTCTTACTATTTGTGGTATGGAGATTAGAAAATGTGAAAGATGTGGTTATGAATTGAACTAAAAATTTGCTGGTTTTGTTTGCCAGTGCCGATGAAGGAGTAAAAAGATGAAGGGAACAGCTGATATTACTGATATTCTAATGGGAGCAATACACTCCCTTCTTCCTGCTGGGGGATTAGCCTTCTCATACTTCATCATGGGATGGGGGTGGGTAGGCTGTGTTCTTTCGGTTCTTCTTTCTTTTTTTGCCGCCTCTTTAATGTTGGGGGCTTATATCTGGCGAAGCCAGAGGAAGGAGGAAAAATGATTTTCGGCGGCCGGCTAAAAAATTTTTTTGACTGGCTGGAGCTATATCTTGACAAGATCCCAGTGCGGGTTTTCATTCTGCTGGGGCTCACTGCTCTA
>CAZHTL010000071.1:0-3769 GCA_964535415.1 uncultured Bdellovibrionales bacterium
ATCCTTTGGATATTGGAGTGTTGTTCGTGCCCGAGGTGGAGGACGTAATCTCTCAGCCAATTGCGAATCGTTGGGTCAAAAACTTCGTCTGGCTTATCTCTAAATTCCAGATAACCTTCTGTAATCTCTTGTTCCGCTACTTTTGGGAATTTGGTGAGAATTTCCCGCGTCGAGGCTTTGGGGAGTTTTTCGAGGTATTCCGCCCACGGATCCCAATCAATAATTTCTTTTTTGATATAGCGAGTAATTTCTTGAGCGGTAAACAAGCTCACTCCCATTCTTTTTTCAATTTCTTTGGGAAAGTCTTCGAACTTTACTTCTCCAAAATAATATTCCCGAATGAGTCTCGTGATATTCGCCAGCCGCAAAAGCTCAAATCCATATTTTTGCCCAATGGCTTGGATTTTTTCTCCAGTTTCAAAAGAAGCCAGTTTCCATCTTATAGATTTAGTTAGTTCTGAGAATTTTTTTTGTCTTGCCAGTACCTGTTCTTCAGTTTCAACGTCGGGATTTGGTGTCGAAGAAACATAGATGGGCAAAGTAGAAAATATAATTTTGGTTTTAAGTGGTAAATTGATAAATTTTTTTCTCATTTTCAATGGTTTTAGTTTTGATTTCTCGAAAATCTTTTTTTAGATGCATTTATTTCAAATAGAAGGGTTAATTGTTTAAAATAATTTTTTATGACCAAGGTGCTCTTATCCATGCATCGGGTGGTCTATTGGCTTCTTGTTGATTAGGGGGAGCTTCTTGTTGTCTTTCTCTTCGATGTCCTCTAGCCGATTCTCGAGCATTTTCCACAATTTGTTGAAATTCAGGATTATTCAATATGAAATTTATATTTTTCCCATTTGCCGTAATTCTTGATATTTCTTCAGGGTTGACAGTAGCTATGCTGTTTAGCCGCTCGGCAAGAATCCTTTTGAAGTTGGGATCAAAGTTCGAAAATTTTTCCCAGTCAACATTGCCAAGATTTCTGCCGCTTTTTTCAATTTCATTTCTAGCAAACTCTTCCTGTGTCCAGTTTTGTCTTTCTCTATCGTCATTATTTTTACTAGCGGTTTGTTTTCGCAAAAGAGCCGCCAGGTGAAGATCTCCTTTATTTCTGAGATTTTCCAAAACTTCCTGGCGAAGTTCAGGGCTTTGCTGAATAGCTTTTTGAATGGTTGGGTTTTTGAGTTGATCAGCAGTTAAGGTTCCCTTTTTTGAGGCTAAAAGTAAAGCCCAGCCTTCTCCCTTTGCGATCCCAGTATTAATTTCAGCTTGAGAAGCATTTTCTTTTTCTTTTGCTTTCTTGCGGTCCCTTGATATACTAGGAGGCGCAAATTTCTCTTCCCATTCCTCTTGGCGTTTTTTTGAAGCTGCTTTCCACCCTTCTTTAGTGAGGAGACCCAGCCATGGCCTCTGAGAAATTCCTTGTTTGGCTCCTTTGTATGCGTCTCTTACTCTCCAATATTGTCCAAGGGTTCCGGCGGCGAGGAGCCCCACTCCGCCAAGTTTTGCAGCTCTTCCCATCCACTTATTTGCCCGGCTGGTGATAGCACCGGCAAACTGAATGCCGAATTTGTCGGCGATGATGATGGCAGCGTAGAGGAAAACAAGAGTGGTAAAATAAGGAAGTAAGTTTGCAATAACCCATGTCGCAAGACTATCATTACTGTTTGTTCTCGCAACATTATTCTTCAAATTGACGCTTGTCAGAAAGGTGGAAAGCCAGATGAAAAAAGCGATGGCTGGCCCGACATAGCAGTATTTAAAAAGAGCACTCCACCAGTCGGAAGAAAGTTTTTTGAAATCGGGAACGGCATTGAACAAAAAAGCAAAAGGGGACAAAATTATCAAAAGCCACAGCGCAACAATTCGGATGAGGAGATAAAGCGCCATCACAAGCAAAGCTACTCCGAACATAAATAAAAATATAATTGCAAAAAGATACTTAGCAACTAATTCAAAGTTAGTAGGTCCCTTCAAACTTTTATCAATCGTATCGATTAATTTAGACGTGTCTATTAATTTTGCGGAGTAGTCTCCTTCAGAGGCCGTTGATATTTTGTTAAGAAAAAAATTCATCAGAAGCTGGGAACCGTCAAAAATGAAAATAGCGATGGGCTTGGAAAAGTTGATGAGGAGGGCCATCAGGATGAAAGTGAGGAGAATTTTCTTGGCGTGGTATTTTTCAATCTGGAGAATGGTGCAAAAAGCGATGAAGAGAAGAACGAGTAGAAAAAAAAGATTACAGACATCCCGGACGGTTTTCCATCCCTCAACAATTATTTTTTCACTGGTGAAATTATAGAGGCTCGGGCTCAATAGTGAGTTTAAAAGATAGGCGGCTATGTTAACAAAAAATACGCAAAGCATCTTTATCCCGCCAAGGACTAAAATAACTGTGCCAGACACAAACCATTCACCCCAACCTATACTCTTCCCATCCTTTGCTTGTTCTGCCCCGGTTGCTACTCCCGCCATATATGGATCGTCGGCATAAACAGTTGAAATAAACTCGAGTTGATCTTGGGTCTGGGCCAAATCATTATTACCATAGCTAAAAAGACTTACTTCCAATTTTCCGCAAAAGAAAAAAAACGCTAGCGCAAGAATAACAGCAAAGCGGATTTTTTTATTTTCTTTTAAAATATTTTTGATTTTCACAGCTATTTTTTTCGGAAGACAAGTATTTAAAAAGAAGGGTGCATTTGCCCTTACCTTTTCTTGTTGAAATAAATTGACTTTCTTATTCCTTGCTGGATATCGCTTTGGGCTTGGTTAATACTGATTCCAATTTTGTTGCGAGTGTCTATAATAGCCTTGTCAATTGGGTCGGTTATCTGGCGAATGCCGTAGTTAATGAGATTGGTGAGTGTTTGGACTACCATATTAGCGACTACTTCCGGAATGGATCGGGCAAATTCTATTATTTTCACTCCCATAAGTTGAATTTCTGACATTATTTCTTTCATCACAGATCCGGGAAGAGTTGTAAGTCCTTCTTCTTCGGAGGTTGACTCATAGCCCTCACCCTCTGTTCCATAACCTCCCGGACCATATTTTCCAGGAGGATAAGTTGAAGTTGAGTCTGAAGATTTCTTTTCTGTGCCTTTGAATCCTTGGTAAGCTTGAGCTTTTGTTTTCCGCAGTTCTTCTTGTTGGCGGAAAGTTTCTGCAAATTTTTCATATCCTCTCATTGCTATATATCCTTCGTCATTTTGTGGTTCAGCACTTTTTCGAAAAGCAATCCAGGGGTTACCTACTCTCCCTCTATTAGTTGGGTCAAAAATATATTCTACTTTTCCTTCAGGTACGTAGTTTTGCAAGTCCGGCCTTTTTGTTTTCAAAACCTCAAACTCAAACCTCTTCTGGGCATTGCTGACTACCCGCTCCATTCCGGAACCAACGCCGCTTCGCATATTGCTGAAAAAAGTGTTGACGGCGTTTTCGGCTGTTCTTTGGGCTGAGCCGAAAATATAGTCCTGCCAATTGGTGATGAATCCCGAAGAACTCCCGCCGATGCAATAAGCGCCGCAGGATCCTGTGAGAAGCACCTGAAGCCGGCCCTGGATAATGCGGATAGCCATTATTTTTAGGTTGGCAATCATTGTTTTTTCAATATTATCGAGTATTTTAGTTAAAGTTACTGCTTTAACAGCGGCTGCTAGAGACTCTCCCCAAGCTCCGGCTCGGGCTGAATTCGGTGCTAAAAAGCTTAAGAATAATACAAGAAGGATTGTCGCGGTGATTTTTTTGAACAACATCTTTTTAGAAGCTAAAA
>CAZHTL010000072.1:0-5934 GCA_964535415.1 uncultured Bdellovibrionales bacterium
ATACAACCGCGGCACGGAAAAGCGGAAAATTTTTCTAGATGACTTTGATTATCAGCGATTTCTACTTTCAATGAGGCTAATGAACGATGAGCAAGACGGACTGATGGTCCAGTGGCGGGATTACCAGAAAACTAATCCAGACGCTGACCTCAAATCCTTCCTAAGACTTAGTCTTAGGAAAGAAAAACCGTTGGTGAAAATTATTTGCTATTCGCTTTTGCCTAATCATTATCATTTAATTTTGACGCAATTGGTTGAAAAAGGAATTGAAAAATTTATGCATAGAATTGGTGTGGCTCACTCAATGTATTTTAACCAAAAATATAATCGAACCGGTTCTCTTTTTCAGGGAACATTCAAAGCGTCTCAAATAAAACCAAACAATCTTCTTTATCTTTCTGTTTACGTAAATTGCAACTCTGAAGTCCATGGAATCGCAAATGCCGAAAATTATCGCTGGTGCAGTTTTCCCGAATATCTTGGAAAAAGAAAGGAAAAGTTATGCCACCCAGAAGAAATTCTCAGCGATTTTGGAAATTCCCAAGAATATTTTGATTTTGCTATTGAAAACCTAAAAGAGCAAATTCAGAGAAAGGCTGACGAGAAAATTCTTTTGGAAGAAATATCCTAGCGCTTTCCCAAGACTAAGTCTTAGGAAAATCCTAAGACTTAGTCTTATTATTTGACAACTCCTCCCAATTCAATTATTATTTCCCTTGTTCAATAAGAGACGAGGATTTTTAAGCGCTTGAGAAATTGAGGGCTTTTCAAATTTATTCTAAATTCATTCTAAAACAAACTCTATGACAAAACTTCTCACTCCAGAAGGACTCAAAAAACTGAAAGATGAGCTGGAAATGCGAAAAACTGAAATGAGGCAAGAAATCGCCGCTATCATTAAAGAAGCTAAAGAACAAGGCGATCTTTCTGAAAACGCCGAATATTCCGAAGCCAAACGTCAACAAGCCGAAAACGAGAGGCGGATTATGGAGCTGGAAAACATTATTCGCACTTCCCAAGTGGCTAGCTTTGACAAAGGAATTCACACTGTCCAAATGGGGTCCCAAGTCAAGGTGAAATTCAACGGCAAAGAACAAGACTTTGAAATTGTCGGCTCGAACGAAGCTGATCCTTTGAGTGGCAAAATTTCCAATGAATCGCCAATCGGAAAAGCTCTTCTCGGGAAAAAAGTCGGCGATAAGGTGAAGGTGGAAACACCGAGCGGTGAAAAAGAGTATAAGATTTTGGAAGTGAAGTAGGGAAGCGGTACCATAGAGTTTGCAGAGTTTATAAAGTTTGCAGATTTTAGAAAGGATTCTGGAGTCATACTAAGGCTGGCAAGGGATGAACTTAGCGCTCATCTCTTGTTTTTTTGCGGGAAAAAAGGTAATATTAAACTAACCTTCAAATTTTTTCAATATTTCCTCGAAAATCTGATGCAATTTGATGGAAACTTTTCCAAGACTAAGCCTTGGGAAATCTTGGGAAATTTCTAGGCTTTCAAAAGTCTAAAAATTGATAATTGAAAATTTTCTTTTATGCTTGACGAAATCAAAAAGACAAAACTCCAAAAATTAGAAAACCTGCGCGCGGCAGGGATGGAAGCTTATCCAGAAAAAACGAAGCGTTCTGCAACAAATCAAGAAGCGCAAGACGGTTTTAGTAAGCTGCGCGGCAAAAAGCTGAACCTAGCAGGAAGAATCCGGTCGTTTCGTCCGATGGGTGGGTCAACTTTTGCTCATCTTGAAGATGAATCAGGAAAAATTCAGATTTTCTTGAATCAGAAAAAAATTGGCAAAGAAAAATACAAATTGTTTGTGGAAAATATTGAAATAGGAGACTTCATTGAAGCGCAGGGGAAACTTTTCAAAACCAAGACTCGAGAAATTACTCTTGACGTTTCCGGCTGGAAAATTTTAGCCAAAAGCCTTGCGCCGGTGCCAACAGAGTATTTTGGCCTCAAAGACACGGAAAAGCTTTTGCGTCATCGCTATTTAGATCTGATGATGAATCCGGAGACGCGCGAGCTTTTTCGGAAAAAAAATCTTTTCTGGCAGACTGTTCGCGATTTTCTTCGGAGAGAAGGGTTTTTGGAGGTACAGACCCCGGTTTTTGAAAATATTCCTGGCGGAGCAGATGCTGAACCTTTTGTTACTCATCACCATGCTCTGAGAAGAGATTATTATCTGAGAATTTCATTGGAACTTCCACTCAAGAAACTGCTGGTGGGCGGCTATGAAAAAGTTTTTGAAATCGGCCGTGTTTTTCGCAATGAAGGAATTGACCGAGAACATTTGCAGGAGTACGATATGGTAGAATACTACGAAGCTTATGCTGATCTTGAAAAAGGAATAAAACTGGTAGAGAAATTATACAAAGAAGTGGTAAAGAAAGTTTGCGGCAAAATGGAAATTGAGCACGAGGGCAAGAAAATCAAATGGGGTGGCCGATGGGAAAGAAAGGATTATTTTTCTCTTTTTCGCAGGGAAACCGGCATTGATCTGGAAAGAGGAGTAACGCTTCAGGATCTCAGAAAAAAAGCTGAAGAAGCCGGACTCAGGTATGAAAAAAGTTATGGCAAAGGGCGGATGATTGACTTGATTTTCAAAAAAATCATCCGACCCAAGATAACTCAGCCTTGTTTTCTCACCGGCCATCCGATTGAAGTTTCACCATTGGCCAAGCGCGATCCGAAAAATCCGAAAAAAGTTTTGCGAGTCCAGGTTATTGCCGGCGGGACAGAGCTAGGAAATGGCTTTTCCGAACTCAACGATCCGATTGATCAGCGGGCGCGTTTTGAAGAGCAGATGAAGCTTCGGGCGGCGGGGGATAGGGAAGCTCAACAGCTTGATGAAGAATATATTGAGGCAATGGAATACGGAATGCCGCCAGCTTTTGGAATGGGTTTAAGTGAGCGCTTTTTTGCCTTTTTAATGGGAAAATCGGTTCGTGAAACAGTCATTTTTCCGCCAATGAGAGAAGCGCGCTAAGCGCCTAAAGCGCCATGGCGCTTTAGGCGCTTAGCGCCAAATTTTCTATGCTTGACATCAAATATATTCGTGAAAACAAGGAGGCAGTGAAAAAAAATTGCGAGTTGCGGGGTATGCCTTGCGATATTGAGAGGCTTTTGGAGTTGGATGAGGAAAGAAGAAGATTGGTCAGCGAGATTGGAAAACTGAAAGAGAAAAAAAATGAGTTAAATGAAAAAATGAAATCGGCCGAAGATAAAGCGAAGCTGATCGAAGAGGGAAAGGAAATCAAAAAACAGATTGAAGAAAAGGAACCGAAACTCGAGAAAATTGAGAAAGAATGGAGGAAGATTCTAATCAAAATTCCTAATCTGACTCATCCCAATTCGCCGATTGGAAAAGACGACAGCGAAAACAAAGAAATTGAGAGATATGGCGAGCCACCAAAATTTGATTTTGAACCAAAAGGACATGAGGAGTTGATGACAGCGCTGGATCTTGTTGACTTTGAACGAGGAGCCAAAGTGGCGGGAGCTAAATTCTATTTTCTCAAAAATGAAGCCGTTTTTTTGGAGCAGGCTTTAGTGAATTATGCCCTGGAGATGTGTCTCAAAGAAAATTTCACGCCTTTTATCACGCCAGATTTAGCCAAAGACGAAGTTTTGTTTGGTGTTGGCTTCAATCCTCGTGGAGAGGAGACTCAAATTTATTCAATTGAGAACACAGATCTCAATTTAGTGGCAACAGCTGAAGTGACAATGGGAGGATATCATATGAATGAGGTTATTCCCGAAGAAAAACTACCGCTCAAATATGTGGCTCTTTCTCATTGTTTTCGCACCGAAGCCGGCGGTTATGGACGGCATAGCGCCGGGCTTTATCGGGTTCATCAATTCACTAAAGTAGAAATGTTTGCCTATACTTTGCCAGAGAAATCCGAAGAAATGCATACTTACTTTAAAGATTTGGAGGTAAAAATTTTTAAAGGGTTGGGAGTGCCGTTTCGAGTAGTGGATATTTGCACCGGGGATTTGGGCAGCCCGGCTTATCGCAAGTACGATCTCGAAGCCTGGATGGTGAGTCGCAACGGTTGGGGAGAAATCACTTCCACTTCCGACACGACTGACTATCAGGCGCGGCGGCTCAATATCAAAGTAAAACGCGCTGACGGTCGAAAAGAGTTTTTGCATATGCTCAACGGAACCGCGATAGCCGTTTCTCGGGCGCTCATTGCTATTGCTGAAAACTATCAGCAAGCTGACGGCTCAATTGTCATTCCAGAAATCTTGCGAAAATGGATGCCGGGAGGGATGAGAGTTATTAAAGCCAAATAAATTTTGTAGACGTCCGACGTCTACAAAGCTACTTTTCCCGTATAATTATCTTCAGTGGAAAGAAATAATAACATCAATCTTTCTCCTATCAAAGAAATAGAGCTCCGGGCGGCAAAGATTCCCGGAGTTGTTTCACTCGCTCAAGGCGTGCCGTCTTTTGATACGCCAGAAGCGGTGAAACGAGCCGCTATTGAAGCAATTGAAAAGGGAAAAGTGGCTAAATACTCTCTCTCACCGGGAACTTTGGAATTTCGGGAGGTCGTTGCTCAATATCTTGAAAAAGAAAATAAGTTTTTTGACTTTGAAAAAGAAATTATTGCTACGGCTGGCTCCATTGAAGCGATCACGGCGACACTTTTGGCAATTCTTGATCCGGGAGATGAAGTGCTTATTCCCGATCCAACTTATACTTCCTATCAGCCCGCTATCAGGGTTGCCAAAGGCGTTCCCGTTTTTGTTCCGCTGAACGAAACGCATCACTGGGCACTTGATATCGAAAAATTTGAAAAACTCATCACACCGCGAACCAAGGCCTTTCTTTTTTGCAATCCCAACAATCCGACTGGGACGATTTTTTCGCGTAATCAGCTGCATGCCTTGGCGCAACTAGCCATCAAGCATAATTTTTATATTTTAAGTGATGAGGTTTATAAGGATTTTGTTTTTTCTGACGAAGGTTCAACCTTCGTCAGAACGAAGGTTAAGCCTTCGCTTTATTCTCTAGCTGAATTGCGCGGGATTCGCGATCGTCTCATATATATTTTTTCCTTTTCTAAGGCTTATGCTATGACTGGATGGCGAATCGCTTACCTGGCAACTCACCAAGACCTGGCAAAAAAAATCTTGGCAGTGCATGATGCGCTGGTGACTTGCGCCCCGGTAGTTTCTCAATTTGCGGCGCAAGCGGCACTGGAACTAGCCGATGAGGAAGTTGCTCGTTTTAAAAAATGTTTCCAGAAAAGGCGGGATCTTATTTGTAAAAGATTGGACAAACTCAATTATGTTTTTGAATATCAAAAGCCGGACGGCGCTTATTTTGTTTTTCCGAAAGTAAAGGAGGAGATTATGCAAAAAATCACTGGCAAAAATGGTGATTCCTGGCGATTTGCGATAGAGTTATTAGAAAAAGCCAAAGTAGCCGTGGTTCCCGGCGCGGCTTTTGGTCCCAGTGGTGAAAATCACGTTCGGATGTGTTTTGGAAGAAGCGAGGAAGATATCAATGAGGCGTTTGATAGGATGGAAGAGTTTTTTGGAAAATAAAAAGAGACAGTTCGTGTTTTTGTTATGCAAATTTAAAATTTAACACGAAACGAACTGTCTCCAGAAGGTCAAAAAATTCCTATTATTTTCATTACCACCGCGGCGGTTATTCCTCCGCCCAAAACTGCCGCGGCAATAAACTTTCCCCAGCTTTTCTTTCCGAGAGGGAAAAACTGGGGGTTGAGCATTGGAAGACCGTGAGGACCTTCAATGCCCGATACCAGACAAAAAGTTTTTTTCTCCATCATCCTCCTCCTTGTTTTTTTGGTCTATTAAAATACAGCATTGGAAAATTTTGTCAATATATTATTTTTCAAAAAATTTGTAACTAGTAATTTTGCTTGTCAGGCCTGTTGCAGTTAGGACAATAT
>CAZHTL010000073.1:0-4063 GCA_964535415.1 uncultured Bdellovibrionales bacterium
AAATAAGAGAAACGGAGAAAGAAAAGATAATCCGGATTGAATCAGAAGGACCGAAAAACAAAAAAGAAGTTCGTGAGTATGTTATTTCAGCCGTAATGAATCTCAATATTCAAAAGGGTGATTTGGTTGCCCGTGGTCAAGTCCTTTCCGAGGGACATCTTGATCTCAAAAAACTTTTCAAAATAGAAGGTCGCGAAGCTGTTCATCGGTACATTACTAAAGAAGTTCAGGAAATTTATTCTGCTCAAGGGGAAGGCATCAATGATAAACATATCGAGATTATTATTCGCCAGATGCTTTCCCGTGTGCGGATTATCGATCCGGGGGATACCACTCTTTTGCCGGGAGACATAGTTGAAGAAGTTCAATTTCTGGAAGCTAATGAAGCTATCAAAAAAACTGGTGGTAAAGCAGCTACTGCCGAGAAACTGCTCCTGGGGATTTCAAAAGTAGCTCTTTCTACAGAAAGTTTTCTTTCAGCCGCTTCTTTTCAAGAAACAGCTAAAGTTCTTATCGAAGCAGCGGTTACTGGAAGAGAGGACAAGCTTCGCGGTCTCAAAGAAAATGTTATCATTGGAAAATTAATTCCAGCCGGAACAGGATTTAAAAGAAGAGAAAAATAAAACTTTTCAAATTTGCCTGTCATTGTTGGTTGCTAGGGCTAGGTAAGGAGAAACTTAAGAAACTTCATTAATTTTGGCTATTTTTTGGAAACATAAGTTGGGGGTTTTAGTTTACCTTCACTTGTAGTTTTGAGCTTTTAGAAGCTGATTTTTGTTCTTTCTTATGGGCACAACAAAATCCAAAAGAGGTAACGGTCATATAATCTTTCATGTTGGCAAAGAACTTCCTACTGAAGGAAGCAGTCTACTGCTTGTTCCCGGTGTTCAAAAGGCACAAGGGAGAGGCGTCTATTTTTCAGATGAACCGAGACTGCAATATTCCGGTGGTGAGCATTTTCAAAAAAAGCTTGAAATTACGCCAATTTTTTGTATTCCAATGGTAGGAATATGGATTCGTGGGAAAAAACATAAAAAGTTTGGGGGCGAAATAAGTTATCACTCTGACAAAAAAATTATTGCGCTTTTGAGACTGCAATTTTTTGATAGTGAGATTAATGACAAACCCGTTCGATATTACTATCCGAGCGAACTAAAAATATTTAGGGAACCGGATGTGCAAAAAAGCGGCCGTCACATTAAAAGTGAATTTTCAGATTTAATTCTAAAGGGAAAGATGGATTTCGACGAAGCTCTTAAGCAATAAATGAAAAAGGTGAGTTGCTTGAAGCGGTTGTCACCGAGAAGTATATTTTAGAGCGGATGAAAGAAGCCTCAGAAGCCGGCCGTTTGCCTGAAAATGGGAGAATAAATGAAAGGCTATTAGAGCTACGAGCGCTAAAAGAAAATTCGGAGGGAATGAAAATTAATATCCGATAACAGTGTGAGTAAAAGTCAAAGGAAAGTGCTGAAAGATTATCTCAAAGAATCAGAAGAATCTCCACAAGCGAAAGAAGCAATATTCCTGTTGCAAAATCTCTCTTTTAGGAGGACGGAAAAAATTCACTTTTTCTTCAAAACATAATACCAATTTTCATCGCCGGCTTCAGTGGAGAGCGGTTCGCGGCGTATCCAAGGTCAAAGCCGAAAAGCTACGTGGCATCGCACCAAAAAGAGGTGCCTCGCATTTTTTTATACCCGATGAGTCGCGATTACCTGACAAATTTGCTTGGGAAAAACTAAGTTTTTCTCGATCGGTCAATCATAAAAAGTATATTTTTGTTGGCATTTTCCTCGGAAATTTTTATTTTCGGATATTTTTTTTGCCAAACGCGAAAAATTTCGTCAGCAAAAGCCTGTCCAACCGTTTTCACTCCGGAGAAATCCAAAATAACGGTCTTAAATCTTTCAAGGCCGACCAATACGCGGCGGGCTTGGGAGCGAGAAATATAATCTGTGTCCAATTTAAAAAGTTTTACTTGAACTTTGGTCTTGCTGAATTCCAGAAACTGATCGGTATATTCATCAAATATCTGTTTCAGCTCCTTTTTCGATGCGGTTGAAATCGCGAAAACTACTTTTGTGCCGGAGAAATTCTTGATATCCTCAATAAAAATGTCGTTTAGTTTGTTGTTGAAAATCAATTTTTTGCTGGAGCTTCGGATTGTCAGCACGTCAGCTACTTTAGAGGTGAAAAAAATTCCTTCCCCGCTATGCTGGTGGGGGGCAGTGGTTTGTTTTCCTTTGAGCAGATCCTGAATAGCTTCAAGTTCGCTAGAAAGCTTCTTTTTTTGCATTATGTTTTTGAATATTCCGATTCCGCGGTCAGTGATGTCGAAACGAAGAATGCCGTTTTCTTTTTTGACGGAAATTTCGATGGTCTTTGACCGCGAGTGTTCGATAGCGTTGTTGAGCATTTCCGTGAAGGCATAATCAACGATGCGCGATATATTGGAACGCAAATCGAAAAATATTCCGCTGGTTTTTTTTATTTCCTCCAGTATGAGATCTTCCTGTAGGTTTTTGTTGGCAATAATTTTCCGAACGGAAAGAATATTTTCCAGCGCTTTTTTCCGGGCTTCTGGTGAAGCTTCAAAATAGGTGCTTTGATTAGCTTTTCCAACTCTTGCGATTCTCCCTTCTTCTTCGAGTTTTTTGAGGAAACGATTCACATAAGCACGGCTAAAACCGCTCGCTTTCACAATATCGGCGGTGCGAAATTGCTTTTTTTGGGAAAGAGTTTTGAGTATGAGGGCTTGAATGTTCATAGAGGGACTGATTTAGTATACAACTATAGTATATATTATAAGAATAAAGTTGTCAACTTTATGGAAACATCAAACTTTCTCCAGCACGTAATACCAATTTTCATCGCCGGCTCCGGTGGGAAGTTCTTGGCGGCGGACTTCAGCGGCTTCGAATCCGGTCAGTCTAGCGAGATTCTCAATATCTTCCTTTGAGTAAGCATAGCGGGTAGTAAAATGGACTCCGTCGGGTGAGTCATAAATTGCTCCGTAGCGGAAATTTCGGATATGGAACTCTTCACGCATTATTCGGGCATATTCTTCCACTCTTTTTTTGTATTCCCCTTTTTCCCGATTGGGAATGTCAAAGATGAAGCGACCTCCTGGCTTCAAAACTCGAGCAACTTCTCGAAACATCTGAACTTGATCGGGGAGAGAATATTCGTGCAGAATATTTCTTCCCAAGGAATAAACGGCGTCAAAACTTTCGTTTTGGAGCGCGTTGTTTTTCCAATCGCCTTTAAAAATTTTCGCGTTGGGAGACTCGCCGCGAACGAGCGCGACATGCCGCTGGGTGAAATCGAAACCAGTGATATCATAGCCGGCTTTTTCCATTTCCAAAAATAATCTTCCAGTTCCCATTCCTGCTTCCAGAACTTTTTGATCCGGTGAAATCAAGCCTTTGAGAAGCGCGATTTCTTTTTCCTGCATTTGCCCGTTTAAGCCGTAAGTTTCAAATTTAATTTTGTTTTCGTAAAGATCGGGCAAACTCTCCACGGCAATTTTTTCGTGATTCGGTGTGATGAATGAACGCGCGTATTCAAGATTACCAATGACTTTTTGATCAGCTTTTTCTTTTTTCTGTCTTTCCTGATGCAATCGTTCGTTGATTTTCCTTCGCGTCTCTTCTGCACCAATGAGGTCGGTAATCATTATTATTATCACGGGGGTATTATCAGGGAAAATATCTCCGTTTTTTACCAATTCAATCAATTTTTCGGAGGATAAATTTTTGTCTCTTTTGAATATAAGAGTTAGTTGCCATTTTTCAAGCGGATAGTCTGATTCTAGCTTTTCCTTGCTGTCTTTCATAAAATCAGCAGCAATCCGAATTGATTCTTCCTTGCTTTTGTTTTTTTGCAGTGCTTCCAATGATGTTTCACGAAGCGTGTTGAGTCCAACTAAGGCGTAATCTGGCAGCTTTTTATTTTTGGATTTTAGAAAGTTTATTTCAGCCAGTGTTTTTTCTACATTATCAAGACAAATTTTTTCCTCAGAAAAAATGTTGAGCAATAATTTTCGGTATTTTTCGCAAAGGCT
>CAZHTL010000074.1:0-4952 GCA_964535415.1 uncultured Bdellovibrionales bacterium
GCTTATTAGAGGAGTAAAATGCCTTCATGTATCTAATGGTTTCACTGAGAACCTAGTTGGTGAAAAACTAGGAATGAAAAGCTGGTTTATATACTACCCTTTTTCTGTTAGGAAAATTCAGTCCTTGGCTCAAAAAAATAAAGCGGAGATAATTTTTGACGCAAATAAAAAGAATATCGTTTTTGCAGGGAGGCTATCAGAACAAAAAGGATTTGATGTACTGGTGGATATCGTAGAGAAAATAAGCGGGAAGCACGACTTAGTCGCAAAAATTTCTCTCAATGTTTTCGGAAGCGGAGATGTGGAAAAAGAAAAGAAAATGAAAAAAATATCTCAAAAGTTTTCTTTTCTTAGGTATTTTGGGCATGTTGAAAACAAGTTTATGCCCCACATTTTTTCTCAGCAAGATTTGATGATTTTCCCTTCACAATGGGAAACTTTGCCCTATAGCCTTTTGGAGGCACAGGCTTTAGGAGTGCCGGGAGTAGCTTTTGATATTCCAGGACCTCAAGATATAATTATAGACGGAAAAACGGGATGGTTGGTGAAAAACAAGGAAGATTTTTGGAAAGCGTTAGTAGGAATTCTGGAGGGAGAGATCCGGTTTAAAAGGCAGGAAATAATCAAGAATATTGAAAGAAAATTTGATCCAGATGAGGCATATGAAAAAATGATTAAAATGTTTTCTGAAATTTTATGTCAGGCTCAAAAAAATTAAACTTAGGTTGCGGCGCAAGAAAAAAAGAAGGCTTTATCAATCTTGATCAGAATCCGATTTACCAGCCGGATATTTTACATAACCTTAACATTTTTCCTTATCCTTTTCCGGATGATGAGTTTGAAGAAATTCACCTTGATCATGTTTTAGAGCATCTTGAAAATCCACTGGCAGTTCTCGAGGAAATATTCAGAATTTCGAAGAATAATTGCCTGGTAACCGTGAAATGTCCGCATTTTTCCTGCAATTGGCTTCATCCGGGACATAAGTCGGCTATTAGTACCTATCTTTTTGATTTTTTTGAAGATAACCATCCAGAACGATTTGGCAAGGCGCGGTTCGAGGTCAAAAAGATTTCGCTTTTTTGGATTCGCAATCGGGAAGATGCTCTTTGTAGCCGTGGTTTTTTCGTAAAGATCATAAACAGGATTATCAATTTTCTGGCTAACCTCAAACCTTCAGTGACGGAACGAGTCTGGTGTTATTGGGTAGGAGGATTTGAAGAAATTTTTTTTGAAGTTATAGTTCGCAAAGATAATCCGTAGCTTTTCCCAATGAAGAAAATCCTCATTAATTTTGTTACTTTAGGTAGGATAGGAATTGATATGCCCCGACTTTTAAAATTTCGGGAGCTTGAAAGATTGGGAGTGAAGTTATACTTATTTTCAGGAGAATTTATCAAAAAGATAGAGCTGGCTGGAAAAGATATCTATTTTTTTAATAAAAATTTTTCTGAGCTCAAAGAATTGTCTGATCCGAGAAAAAAAACAAAAATTAGGTTTCTTTTCTTTGCTCTCAAAAGAAATATAAAAGCTCTTCGTTTTTTAAAAGAAGTAAAAAAAGGGGGATATGATCTTATTTATTCGCCGGCAGCGGTTTTAGACTTGGTGTTATTTCCGTTTATTTATAAAGTGTTCGATAGAAAAATAAAATGGGTAGTAGTTTTTGACAATAAGGTTCCTTTTTGGGATCCAGGAAACAAATTCATTCGCTTTTTGGCTTGGTTTTTCTATAGAATTAGTCTTTTTTTAATCAGGAGAGCCGATTGTATTTTTGTGATTTCTAAAGATTTACAGGAGTATCTTCTCAAAAAAGGATTTCCTCGAAAGAAAATTGTGATTTCAGCAAACGGCATTGACAACGAGCTGATCAAAAAAGCCAGGCCCGACTTGCGCTATAACATTGACGCGCTTTTTATGGGAAGGATTAACGAAACCAAAGGAATTTATGACATGCTCAAGGTACTTGATCTTGTTTGCCGAAAGCATCCTCATTTTCAGCTGGCCATAATGGGAGATGGGGACGAGGCAACTAAAAAGCAATTCAAGAAAAAAATAAAAGAAATGAATTTGGAAAATAATGTGAAGTTTTTGGGCTTTCGATCAGGAATTGAGAAGTTCAATATCCTAAAAAGCGCCAAGTGTTTCTGGTTTTTGAGTGTGAGCGAAAGTGAAAGTTTTGGCGTAGCTCTTCTTGAGGCTGTGGTTTCGGGAATTCCGGCCTTTGCCTATGATTTGCCGCAGTTTGACTGGCTTTATCCAGACGGAGAGGTGAATATTTTGCCAAAAGGAGATTATCAAGCAATGGCTCGTCAGGTAATTGAATTGTTTGAGAAAGGAAATTTCGTCAATGAAAAAGGGAAAAAATTGCTGGGGAAATATACATGGGAAAAAGTTGCCAAAACAGAGTATGAAACGATAAAAAATTTATAGTTTTTCGATTTGTATGTGGAGAAAATTTTGATATACTGAAAGAAGGAAAAGCTGGCTTTAAAATATGTTTTCGCGATTATCAAAAAAAAGAAATAAAACAACTCGTCGCTACGGGATTTTCATCCTGTTTAATTTTTGTTTATTTGGTTTTTCTGGAAAAAAAGTTGTTTTGCTGACAGTTATACTTTTCGTGCTAGGTATTTCGGAGATGGCTATGATAAAAAGCAAGAAAATTGGTAGCCGTCTTTGTCCTCGCAGCTGTCGGAGCAGCTGCCTTTGAATCTATCAGCATTCACTTGGGAATCTGGTCCTATAGTAGGCCGATGATTTTCAATGTACCTCTTTGGCTGATATCTGGCTGGGGCAACGCAACTATAACTATAATTGTAATTGTTGTGACTTTCTATAAACTGATGTCGAAGATAAAATGGCTAGAAAAAAAATTCTCAAAATGAATAAACCTCTTCTCGAAAAATTGAAAACTTGGCAAAGTGAACGGGCGCGAAGAGAAAATGTGGAAGCTTATCGCGTCTTGCCGTATTCTGTCTTGGAAGAAATTGCGAGGCGCGAACCGCAAAGTGCAAAAGAACTTCTTGAAATCAAGGGCATTAAAGAAAAAAAGCTGGCCAAGTACGGAAAAGAAATTTTGGCGATTGTGGCAGGAGTATCAAGTAATAAAGATTCGATTATCAGCCCAAGGTTTAACCCTTCCCTTTCAGCAAACAAGTCGCTGAAATTCCTCAAGGTTGAACCTTTTGAGGATTCCTCAAAGTCGAACTTTAAGATTTTCGAAGTCGGGGAATATCTGGATTACTTAAATACAAAATTGCTTGAGACTGAAGCAAAAATAAAAGGTGAAGTTTCAAGTTTTGAAAACCGAGGAAACTATATTTTTTTTGGAATAAAAGACAAGGGAGACGAAAGCCTTTTAAATTGCTTTATCTGGACGCGAGATTATGAAGTCTCCGGAGTGAGCCTTGAAGAGGGAATGGAAATTATAGTTTGGGGGTATCCACAGATTTATAAGCCGAGAGGTCGGTTATCTTTTCAGGCAAAAATCATCGAAGTGGTTGGAGAAGGAGCGCTTAAAAGAGCTTATGATGAGTTAAAAAGAAAATTAGAAGTTGAGGGATTATTTTCTCCAGAGCGAAAAAGACCAATTCCTGATTTTTCTCACCGGATAGGCCTTATTACTTCGCATCAGGGAGCGGCTATTGGAGATTTCACAAGTAATTTGGGGAAATTTGGATTTAAGATAAAATTTTTTGATTCACGGGTAGAGGGAAAACAAGCGGTTTTCGATTTGATCAGCGGGATAAGATGGTTTAATGAAAATATGCCCGACTTGGATGTGATAGTTTTAGCACGGGGCGGAGGAAGCTTGGAAAGTTTGCAGGCTTTTAACACAGAAGCGCTGGTTCGGGAAATTGTCAATTCCAAAATTCCAATCCTAGCTGGTATTGGGCACGAAAAGGACGTGCCGCTGGCGGCGCTCGTGGCGGATAAAGCTGTTTCTACTCCCACCGCGGCGGCTGTGGAGCTCACTAGATCTTGGGAAGAAGCTTTGCATAAAGTGGAAACGATAGAGAAAAATTTACTTTCTAATTTTTCGAGAATTTTTGAGCGGTTTGAAAGGGCAAAACATATTCTTCATCGCGAAGGAGAGAAAATTGGACAGACGATACTTTTCGGAAAAGAAAAAATCATGAATTTTTCAAAAGATATCTCTTTGGGGTTTTCGAGGGCGGTTGAGAATACAAAAAGGCGAATCAAAAATTTCGAAGACCAGCTGAAAATTTATAATCCCGAACGGCAATTGAGGCTGGGTTACAGTTTGGTGAGTGTCAGGGGAAAGATTGTGCGAAGCGTGAGGCAAGTAAAGGTAGGTGAAGAAGTGGATATAAAAGTGAGTGACGGGGAGCTGAAATCTAAAATTTTTAAGGTCGAACTTCGAAGAAATTAAACCTAACATTCGATGTTAGGAAATTCCTAACATCGAATGTTAGGTCAAAAGAACCATGCAAAAAGAAATCAATCTTACCCAATCTCTCAAAAAGCTCGAAGAAATTGTCGAGTGGTTTGAAAATCAAGAAGAAGTAGATGTTGAGAAGGGAATTGAAAAAGTGAGAGAGGGCATTGCTCTCATCAAAGCCAGCCGTGAGAGACTCAAAAAAGTTGAAAATGAATTCGAAGAAGTGAGGAGAGAGTTAAAAGAGGAAATATAATTCTAATTTTTTTGATCGCTTCAAAGAAAGATTTAATTTAAACCTAGTTTATCAAAAAGGATTTTTTTTGCGTTTGGATTATTGCAAGTTTAAAATTAGACGGTTAAGCTTGCAGATTGACTAAAATTGTGATATAATAATAAATATTGAACGGGTGCTTGGCCCGCTTTTTTGTTCAAAAATATTTTTACTTGAACAGAGACAAGATGAAATTTAGTGAATTTACGAAAAAAAAGCCTTGGTATTCTTCTTTTTGGGCGGATATTGCTTATGCTTTTTTGGGTGGTTTAGTACTCT
>CAZHTL010000075.1:0-2631 GCA_964535415.1 uncultured Bdellovibrionales bacterium
ATCATTTTCAAGAAGATGTGACCAAGGGAATGATTGAGCCTCTTGGTGTTTTGGCTGACGCTATTTCCACTCTTCAGCCAGGTCATCAAATGTGGTTTCAAATTTTGGTAAGGCCAGTTAGAGACACGGATTGGATACCAGCTGTCAAAAAGGTGGTGAACGAGTTAGCTGGTCGGGAAACCCCCAAAAAGTCCGGATTGCTTGTCAATTTTTTCAAAGGACTGGCCGAAATTTTGATTTCTTTAATAAAAAATATTTTTGGTCCGGTTGAAGAAAAAAAAGCAGAAAAAAAAGAAGAACAGCCTTTGCAATTTCGACTGACGCCGGTGGAAAAAGATGTTCTTCAAGCAGTTGAGGAGAGTCTCAATAAAAAAGCCTTTCTAACAAAAATAAGAATCATTTATGTAGGGCCGCGGGAGGATTTTCGGAAAGAGTATGTTTCTGGTATGGGGGCCTATTTCAATCAATTCAGTGATCCTAATCTCAACATTTTGATTCAGGACAGAGAGACAAAAACCTTTGCTGGTTACTGGTTAAGAAAACAACGTCTTGAGTGGTCGCAGAGGAAAATTTTTCGTCGTTATGTCAGCCGTGATAATGATGGTCCGAATATGTATCTCAATACTGAGGAACTGGCAACTATTTGGCATCTGCCGGATATGTCGGCAGTATCACCGGCTATTGCTCGAGTAGAAGCCAAAAAAGGCGGTGCCCCGCCGAACTTGCCGGTGAAATAGAATGACTACTAAATACTAATCGTATACGAATGTATTAATTCATGTATTAGTACTTGATTCGTATTTTGTAGCCACAGCCATATCAAAATATGAGTGAAATAACAACTTTTGCTAAAACAAATTTCCGGGGACAGGAACGGGTGTTTGGAATCAAAACTGATGATCGACGGCGACATTTTTATGTTATTGGAAAAACCGGAACTGGAAAGACGACTATGATTCAGAACATGGCTATTCAAGATATTCAAAATGGTCGGGGAGTGGCCATTGTTGATCCACATGGTGAATTTGCGGAAACTGTCATCAAAGCCATCCCTTCCAATCGGATAAACGACGTTATCTATTTTAATCCGGCTGATCAGGAATATCCGATTGCTTTTAACGTTATGGAAAAAGTAGATGTGGAATACCGTCATCTCATTGCTTCAGGGCTGGTAGGGGTTTTCAAGAAGATTTGGGCGGATTCGTGGGGGCCGCGCCTCGAATATATTCTTCGCAATGCAATTTTAGCTCTTTTGGAATATCCAGGAAGTACTCTTTTGGGAGTAACGAGAATGCTGGTGGATAAAAATTACCGAGAGCGGGTAATAGATAAGGTGACTGACCCAGTGGTGAAATCCTTTTGGGTGGATGAGTTCACAAAATGGAATGATCGGGTTTTGCAGGAAGTTATTTCGCCGATCCAGAACAAAGTCGGGCAATTTCTTTCCAGCGCTTTGATTAGAAATATTATTGGACAAACAAAGTCGGCTTTTAATATTCGGGAATTGATGGACGAAGGAAAAGTTCTCATTATGAATCTTTCCAAGGGGCGAATTGGCGAAGACAACAGCGCTCTTCTGGGAGCGATGATGATTACCAAAATTCAGCTAGCGGCTATGGCTCGAGTGGATGTTCCAGAAAATCAAAGGAAGGATTTTTATCTTTATGTTGATGAATTTCAGAATTTTGCCACTGATTCTTTTGCTAATATTCTTTCCGAAGCGAGAAAATATCACCTCAATTTGATTATTGCTCATCAGTACATTGGTCAGTTGATGACAGATACTTCTACGAGAGTCCGAGACGCTGTTTTTGGAAATGTCGGGACAATTTGCGCTTTTCGAGTGGGAGCGGAAGACGCTGAATTTTTGGAGAAAGAATTTGAGCCGGTTTTCACCGCGCAGGATTTGGTCAATCTTCCCAATCGGCACATTTATATCAAACTGATGATCGATGGAATTGCCGGCAATGCTTTTTCGGCAGTAACTTTGCCGCCAGCCGATCTTTCCAAAACGGAAGCCAATGAAGAAAAAGTTATTCGCGTCTCTAGAGAGCGATATGGAACAAAAAGAGAAATTGTTGAAGAAAAAATTGCTCGCTGGAGCGGGGTAATAACAGAAAAGGGTTTAGAAAGGAGCAAGAGCTTGAAAGAAATTCTAAAGGATAAAGTTGAGAATAAGAATAAGGAAATGAAAAAAACTTCCCTGGAACTAAAAAAATCCTCAGAAGTTAGTCAACCCTTGAAAAATGTTGATCGAAAAATGTATCCCGCTCAGTGTGCTACTTGCGGCATAGACATTGAAGTTCCTTTCAAACCTGATGGAATGCGGCCGACTTTTTGCAAAGAGTGCTTGAAAGATTATCAACGCCAACAGGCGAAAATTCAGCAACTGCAAAAAAAAGAGGGAAGCAAAAAACAAAACACTTCTCACAACAGAAAGATTCAGTCTTCCAAGACTATTTCTCTTCAGGAAATGTCAAGGATGTCTCCCCGACAGTTCCGAAAAGGTGAGCATCCTAGAAAGAAGGTGAATCTGGAAGAAGTAAGACAGCTAATTAAAGAAAGCTTAGAAAATAAGGCCAAAGCTTAGGATTAAAACATTAAATCCAGTAACAAAGCATATTTTTAGGT
>CAZHTL010000076.1:0-3224 GCA_964535415.1 uncultured Bdellovibrionales bacterium
TCCATATGGATAAAAATGACACCTTGCAAACACCAATCATAAGCACAGAAGCTGCATAGTTAACAGTAAAGAGGCTTGCCAAATTAGCTATTCTATTATATACTCACAAAGCGTTAATCATTAACCTAATCATTAATCCAAATGACCGAAAATATTCTCGACACTCTGGCTCAAGAGGTCGACAAAATTGCCTCTTCCGCTGAAGCTTCGGAGATCAAGTCTGATAAAAAAGCTAGTGACAAAACAGCCAAACAAGAAAAAAATCTAACCAAAAATCAAGAAAAAGACTCTGAACCAATCAGTCAAACTTCCGCAATGGCTGATTTTTTAAACCAGCAAAAAATAACTTTACCTAAAGAAGGAGACGTAATTGAGGGAAATGTAATTGCTATTGATTCAAGCGCTATTTATCTTGATCTTGGCATTTTCGGGACTGGAATTGTAATGGGCCGTGAAATTAAAGACGGGCTTGGCGCAACCGATAAGATTAAAATCGGCGACAAGGTTTCCGCCACTGTCACTGATCTTGAAAATGAAGATGGATATATTGAACTTTCTATTCGCGAAGCTTCTATTGAACGCGCTTGGCAGGATCTCGAAGAAAAACAAGCTAAAGGAACTGTCTTTAGCACCAAAATCATTGATGCCAACAAAGGCGGGCTAATCGTAGAGGTAAACGGCATAGGGGGATTTTTACCTGTATCTCAACTTACCAGCGAGCACTACCCCCGGGTTGAAGAAGGAGAAAAAAGCAAAATTTTAGAAAAACTACGCTCTTTTATTGGAACGGAAATGAAAGTAGTAGTCCTTGATGCAAACCGAGAAGAAGAAAAGCTCATCGTAAGCGAAAAAGCGGCTTATTCCGATAAAGAGAAAAAATTCATTTCTGAACTCAAAATAGGCGATGTTATTGAAGGAGAAGTAAGCGGTGTCGTTGATTTTGGCGCCTTCGTCAAATTTCTTCCTCCTAGCAAAAAGGGCTCCCCTCGCGAAGAAGACAAGCTGGAAGGCTTAGTTCATATCTCGGAACTGGCTTGGCAGCTCATTGATAATCCTCGCGAGATAATAAAAACTGGCGACCAGGTAAAGTGCCAAATTATCGGCATTGATGATACTCGCATCTCTCTTTCCATAAAATCCCTTCAAAAAGATCCCTGGATAGATGTCAAAAAAAAGTATAAGGTTGGCGGAACTTACAAGGGGCAGGTGCGAAAAATCAATCATTTTGGAGCTTTTATATATCTTGATGACGATATTCACGGCTTGGCTCATATCTCGGAGCTTCTTGAACAGAATCCGGGAAAAAATATTGAGGATATTCTTGAAGTTGGAAAAACTTATAAGTGGAAAGTACTCTCTATAGAGCCCAAGGAACATAGAATGGGACTGAGTTTAGTGAAATAAATCGTAATCCGTAATTTGTAATTTGGATTTTTTATCTGAATTACAAGTTTCGAGTTACCAATTTGCATAAATTGTCTTCAAAAATCTTCATTATCTCCGGCCCATCGGGCGCGGGAGAGGATAGTGTCATTGAGGGATTGCGAAAATATTTCGAGATTGAAAGAGTTGTCACTTCAACAACTCGCTCAATGCGTCCCGGGGAGTCCCAGGGAAAACCTTATTATTTTCTTTCTCGCCAAGAGTTTGAAGAAAAGATAAAGAACGACGAGCTGGCTGAATGGGCGGAAGAATATAATAACAATCTATACGGCGTGACCAAAAAAGAACTCGAGCGCGTAGCAAATTCCGGACGCATTGGCATCTGGAAAATTGAATATAAGGGGGTAATGACCGTCAAGAAAAAATTTCCTGAAATAAAATCAATTTATATAGCTCCGCCTTCGCTTGAAGTTTTGCGGGAAAGAATTCGACGCAGAAATCCAGATGTTTCTGAAGAATATATAAGAGAGAGAATGAATTATACAAAGGAATGGATAAAGCATGAGAATATTTATGATTATAAAGTTGTAAATGAAGAGGGAAGACTTGAAGAAACAATCGAAAAGGTAGCTGAGATTATTAAATCTCAATTAAAATAAAAATAATCACTGTTATTACATATGATGACGATCGTCATTGTGTGTAGCATATAATAACAACTTTAGAGATTCAATCTCTTTAAATAATGAGCCTAATCAAAAAAGTCCAAGAAAACATTTTTCACCATCAATTGTTCAAGCCAGGAGCAAAAATTGCGGTCGGCGTTTCGGGCGGACCAGATTCAGTTTGCCTTTTGGATGCCCTGTATAAATTGAGAAAAAAATACAACCTTCAAATCATCATCGCTCACGTAAATTACGGCCTGCGCGGAAAAGATTCTGAAAAAGATGAGGTATTGGTAAGAAAGCTGGCTGAAAAATACTCTTTGCCGCTAGAAAAAATCCGCATTGCAAATCACAAATTACAAATTACAGAAGATTATCTTCGCAATCTTCGCTACGATTTTTTTAGTAAAGTACAAAAAAAACATAGAGTTGATTTCATCGCTGTCGGACACAATCTAAATGATCAAGCTGAAACAGTTTTAATGAGAATTTTACGAGGAACAGGATTGCGAGGGCTTGCCGCGATAAGATTTTCAACCCAGATCAATTTAGCCTCTAAAAAAAGGGGAGAAGTGGACAAAATAACGATTATCCGACCCCTGCTGAATATCTCTCGAGAAGAAATTTTGGCTTATTTGCGTAAATACAAGATACCTTTCCGAATTGACAAAACTAATTTAGAAATTGTTTTCTTCCGAAACAAAATTCGCCATCAGCTTCTGCCCCAATTAAAGAAAGAATACAATCCAAAAATTCAAGAGGCTTTATATAGACTTTCCCAATCGGCTGCCGACGACTATGATTTTATTAATAAGTACTCCTCCGAGTGGCTGAAAATAAACAAAACTTTGACTGTTTCAAAACTGATAAAGCTTCATCCGGCCATTCAGCGGGAAGTTATTCGGCTTTCAATTGAAAAATATATTCCTAACCTACATGAAATAGAATTAGGACATATTGACGAAATTCTAAAAGTTATAAAAAGCAAAAAAAACAAACAGCAATTTATAAAATTCAAAAAATTGAAAATTCATAGAAAAGGTGATAAATTAATAATGTCTAAAACCCGAAATCAAAAATAGGGATTTTAGATTTAGTTGGTATCTTTTAAATTTGAATTTTAGTTTTTTGTCGATTTCACATTATGCAAAACTTTCTTAAAAATCTCTTATTAAT
>CAZHTL010000077.1:0-4402 GCA_964535415.1 uncultured Bdellovibrionales bacterium
CAATGAGGGCGAAGGTAGTGATAGTGAGAATTTGATCAGGTTTTTTGTTTGATTTCATTAATAAAATTTTCGATTTGCAAATTACAAACTTTCAATCAATTTTCAATGTCCCAATGACTAAACCTCCAAGGCACTTTGAAATTGAAAATTAAATTTTATTTCTTGGTCTTACTATGTCTTTTTCTCCAACTTTCTATCCTTGCGTGGTTGCCGCTTAGTAGCACTTTCGGCACCTTCCAGCCCCGGAAATCTGCTGGCTTCGTATATTGGGGATACTCCAAATATCCCGGACGCGAAAACGATTCTTTTTTTAAAGAATCAATATTTCCTAAAACTCCGGGTACCAATCTGACTATCGAGTCAACAACAACCATAGCCGGAATTTCTCCGCCGGTGAGAACATAATCACCAATTGAAATTTCCTCGTCCGCCAAATATTTTGCCACTCGTTCGTCCACTCCTTCATATCGCCCGCAGATCATTATAATATTTTCATATTTCGCTAATCTTTTCGCGTCCACTTGCGTGTATTTTTTTCCCTTGGCGGAAAACAAAATGATTATCAATTTTTTGGATTTTGGGTTTTGGTCATTGGATTTTATTTGGGATTTGGAATCTGGAATTTGGAATTTAATATCTTCGAGACATTTATAAATCGGCTCCACTTTCATTATCATCCCGGCTCCTCCGCCATAAGGAGTGTCATCAACCGTTCCTCGTTTATCTTCCGCAAAATCGCGCAAATTGTAAATTTTTATGCTTATTTTCTTCTTTTTTTGGGCACGCCCAACAATACTCTCGGAAAAATAAGAGTCAAAGATTTTGGGAAAAATCGTGATGATATGGAAAGTCATCGTTTTTTTACTAAGGACTCAAAGAGACCTTTGCTAATCTGTCTTTTTATCTCATTCTCAAGCTAACTTGTAAGTTGTATGTTTAGCCTGCGATCGCCTGGTAAACATATTGCCCGATTTCATTCTTTCCGAGATAATAGTAAATTCGTAAGGCTGAATGAATTTTGTGCGATACTGAAGCCATAATTCGTAAGTAATTTAGACTATGGCTTCAAAAAAACAAAAGGTTTTGTCCAAAATACAATTCTCAGCTCACAAAAAAGAACAGAAAATTGAGAATTTTCGACGAAATTTTGTCAAAATAGCCTTACAGATTTACCATTATACCGATTTTTTTATGAGTAGGATAAAAATATTTACTGACGGAGCAGCGCGGGGTAATCCAGGCCCCTCTGCTATCGGGGTGATTATTGAAGCGGATGGCTCTAAAAAAACTTATCGAGAATTTATTGGTTATGCAACCAATAACGAAGCGGAATATAAAGCGCTGATTTTTGCACTCAAAAAAGTGAAGCTAATTTATGGAAAATCGAAAAGCAAAAATCTAAAACTAGAATGCTATCTAGACAGCGAATTAGTTGTGAAACAGCTTAATCATAATTATAAGATAACTGAAGAAAATATCCAAAAATTATTTTTATTAGTTTGGAATCTTTCAATTGATTTTCAAGAAGTAAAATATTTTCATATTCCTCGAGAAAAAAACGTTGAAGCTGATCGCCTGGCTAATTTAGCTTTGGACGAGGCAACTAGAGCCCAAAGCCGAATGTTTTAGAATTTTTTATGGCTTTTATAAGCTATTTTTTGTCTTTGGGTTGTCTTGACAAAATATCGATTATGCTATAATATAAGTGGTTAATCGAAGCCGGATAATCGCCCAGCCCCAGTTTTGAGAAAATTATGTAGATTGTCTATGTAATTCAATACAACGTAACCAGATTGTTTTACATTGGCAAAACCATTAATCTAAAGCGCAGAATTTTGGAACATAATTCCGGGGATAATTGTTCAACGAAAAGATTGACCGGAAAATGGGTTCTAGTTTACGCCGAGGCATACCGCCCGCATAAAATCAGATGCTGACAGAAGAGGATCGCGCCTGAAACATCGCGGTAGTGCAAAACACGAACTCACGAAAAGACTTAGGGACAGCAAACTTTAGAATCTCAAAACGGGGGCTGGGAGGAAAGTCCGGACACCGAAGCTGAAGCTTTGCATTGGAAATGACCAAAGTAACAAAAGACAAAATTCCAAGTTTGGTATTTTGTAAGTTTGTGAAAGTTGAAGTTTCCACTGCGGAGCGGCAGCGAAAGAGGGTAGTGGGTAATGCCCACCGAGTACATTGAAAAATGTATTTAGGGAAAGTGCCACAGAGACCATACTAACCGACGCTTTGCATCGGAAAGATCCAAAAAAACAAAGCCACAAAATACCAAATTTGGAGTTTTGTAAATTTGTGAAATTTGGAATTTCCGATGCGGGGCGTCGGCCAAAGGTGAAAAGTCGATTGGTGTTGTTCGTTCAGGCTTTTGTTTTTTTAAGGGGTCGGATCGCTATCTGATGCGGTCGGCGATCCGACCCCTGCAAAAGCCTGAACGGCAGCTACAATTGGAGTCGATTGGTGACAATCGAATCTTGGTAAACCCTGCCTGGTGCAAGTCTGCACCCAGCGCTGCGCGCTGGAATTTCCAATTTCCAAGTACCAATTTCCAAACAATGTCCAATGACCAAAATTCGAATAACCAAAAGTTTTGGGATTTGAAAATTGGGATTTAGGATTTATTTGGGATTTGGAATTTGGTCATTGGGATTTCCAGCGCGTAGCACTGGGGAGACGCTTGAGTCCGAATGGCAACAGCGGACCTAGATAAATGATTATCCCTGCCTGAATTTTTGCATTTCTTTATAGTAATTGTCTTTGTAGAGGTCGGACCGCCGATCGCATCAGACTGCAGTCCGACCTCTACAAAAAGTCTAACTCTTTGAAATGCAAAAACTCAGGCAGGACAGAATCCGGCTTATAGGCCTCGATTAACTTTACTATAATATTATTGTGTATGGAGCAATAGAATTGTTCTATATTGCGCATTTTAGACTGCATGAAAAAGTCGGAATTATTTTTTGCTCTTCTTCTTATACCGGTTGATTTTTTAATGATAGTTACGGCAGCTGTTCTGGCTTATTGGTTTCGTTTTACGCCGAGCGTAATAGAAATAAAGCCGGTTTTGTTTGATTTTCCTTTTCAATCTTATCTCAAAGTGGTGCTCCTTGTTGCGCCATTTTTTTTGCTGATTTTTGCTTTTGAGGGACTTTATTCACTTAAGTCCACCCGGATTTTTTGGAGAGAATTTTTTCGAATTGTTTTTTCTGTCACTGTGGGAGTTACTTTTATTATTCTTTTGATTTTTTTGCAAAGAGAATGGTTTTCTTCGCGTTTTGTTATTATTACTGGCTGGCTTTTGGCGATCATTTTTGTAACAATTTCTCGTTATATAATAAACTTCATTCAAAAGATTCTTCTGGTATACAAAGGCATTGGTATTCATCGGCTGGTGCTTATTGGAGAGGGCAGTTATTGTGACACGATTTGTTATGAGTTTAAGAATAAGCCGGATCTTGGTTATAAGATAATAGCCAAAGAAAAAAAAATAGATCTTGACTCTTTGCGGCTTATTCAAAAGACGAGAGGAATTGATGAAATTCTTGTCTGTGATCCTAGTCTCACAATGAAAGATCTTCGACAAGTGAGTGATTTTTGTCATCGAAACAGAATTGAGTTTAAGTTTGTTCCAGCAATTCTTCAATCAGTTAGTACTAATTTTGAAGTAAAAGTACTTTTTGATGAACCACTGATTGTTATAAAAAATACACCCCTTGAGGGTTGGGGAAAAATTGCCAAAAGGATTTTCGATATCATTGGGTCAATTATAGGAATTATAATCACATCGCCCATAATGATTCTTACTGCCGTTGCGATAAAGTTGGATTCGCGAGGGCCAATTATTTTCAAAAATGAGCGAGTTGGTCATGAGGGAAATTTCAACTTGCTTAAGTTCAGATATATGAAATTTGAGTATTGTACTGGACCGCAAAATCCTGACCATAAAAAAGCTCTTGAGTTGGAGCAGGAACTAATCAAGAAACAAAGTGTGCGCAGAGGACCGCTCTATAAAATCAAAAATGATCCCCGAAAAACTAGGGTTGGGCGTATCATTGAAGCGCTTTCTATTGATGAGTTACCCCAGCTTTTTAATGTTCTTAAGGGTGATATGAGTTTGGTTGGTCCGCGTCCTCACCAGCCGCGGGAGGTGGAAAAATATGAAACTTGGCAAAAGAGGACATTATCCATCAAACCTGGTATTACAGGGCTAGCTCAAATTTCTGGTCGCTCCGATCTGAGCTTTACTGACGAAGCTCGGCTGGATATTTATTACATTGAGAATTGGTCGCTTTGGCTTGATATTGAAATTCTTTTTAAGACCTTTTTTGTGTTGCTTAAGAAAAGAAAAAATCTGTAATACTTTACGAATTACGAATCTCTTACGGAT
>CAZHTL010000078.1:0-5895 GCA_964535415.1 uncultured Bdellovibrionales bacterium
GGCAAAAAAGCAGATGTTTATCTCGCCTCTTTGGAGTTGGGAAGCGCCACCGTCATTGAAATCGCCAAAAAAGCTGGGATCAAGCGAACGACAGCCTATGACATTTTGCTGGATCTTGTGCAAAAAGGCCTAGTTTCCGAAACTTCTAAGGGTAAAAAGCGGCTTTTTGTCGGCGAAGATCCGGAAAAAATATTGAAGAATTTACGGAGTAAAGAACAAATGTTGTCTGAAATTTTACCTCTTCTAAAATCGGTATATAATGTGAGGGGCGTCAAACCAAGAATCAGATATTACGAAGGCATTGAAGGTCTCAAGGAAACTTATAATGACACTTTGAAGTACACCGGCGAAATACTCGCGTTTGCTTCCGAAGATGTGGTAAAAATTCTCGGGAACGATTGGGCATATGACTATATCAAAAAGCGCGTGAAAAATAATTTGCGCGTTAGAGCGATAATGCCGGCGAGTGAAATAATTTCCAAAGATTATTTCGCGCGCGACCCGGAACACTTGCGTGTTTCAAAGCTGATTGATCCAAAAAAATATCCCTTCTCAATGGAAATAAATATCTATGGCCACAGCAAAGTTTCCTTGATGTCTTCCAAAGAACAGCTAGGCATAACCATTGAAAGCACGGAGATCTACAACACGATGAAATTGATTTTTGAACTTGTTTGGGATAATCTCCCGGAAGTAAAAATTCCTAAAATCTAACTTTTAATATATGTCCGGACACTCTCATTGGGCAGGAATAAAACATAAAAAAGCTGCACAAGATGCTAAACGTGCCAATATCTTTACTAAAGTAGCCCGACTTATCACCCTGGCCGCTAAAGAAGGCGGCGGCAACCCAGAAACAAATTTTAAGCTGCGTCTAGCTATTGATCAGGCACGAAGCGTCAATATGCCCAAAGAAAATATTGAAAGAGCAATAAAGCGCGGCACCGGCGAACTCAAAGACGCAGCGGCTATTGAGGAGGTAATCTATGAAGCGATGGCGCCGGGAAACATTGCCATGCTTATTAAAACTGCCACCGACAACAAAAATCGGACTTTAAGTGAAATCCGAAATATTGTTGAAAAATCGGGTGGAAAAATGGTTCCAGCTGGGAGCTTCAAACATCTTTTCAAGCAGGTAGGTGTAATTTACATAACTCCTAAACCCAGCAAAACCAGTGAAATTGAAATGGAAGCTATTGACGCAGGAGCTCTTGATACAGCTCTCCGGGAGGAAATTTTGCAAGTTATTACAGAAGTTAAGGATCTTAAAAAAATCAAAGAAAAATTGGAAGCCAAGGGAGTTGAGATAAATAACGCCGGATTAATTTTTATTCCTCTTTCTCCTCTTTCCATAGACGCCGCAACAAAAATTGATTATGAAAAGCTTTTGGAAAAACTCGATGAACTGGATGATGTACAAGAAATATATGACAACCTTTAAGTGCGTAACGCGAAATATGAAACTTATCCCAGAAGCAAAATCACGCCCTGCTCCACATTTTGACGAGAAAACGAAAAAGGGAGCGAGAAGCAAGCCGTATTTCTGCAATTATCATATTAAATTGCACTATTTTTAAAAAACAAGCTCCAAAAATTGGCACTTTTTCGCGAAAGTTGACGGGATTCTTCGACAATCTTTTTGATTTTTTTCTCACCAACCGATTTTCGCATCCATCGGACTGCTTTCACATCTCCATATTCAAGAATCCTCGCAATCACAAAATCAGAATTATGTTCGAATCAAGACTGGAGAAATCCACATCCCAGAAATACTTTCAATATTTTCTGAGAAACAGGGACAATTTTATGTTCCTATTCTAGTACAAATTCTAGTACAAAATGTGGGATTTTCGATGGAAATTATTTGATTTAATTTTGTTTTTATTGGAAAATAATAATGGTTAAATTGAATAATTAAAGCCCCCCGAATTTTACACCTAGGATTATTCTATTTAGAGAGATAAAAAGATTATGCATTTACGAATTCTTGGCATCGACCCCGGCACCGCTACGACTGGCTGGGCGGTGATTGAAGAAAGAAAGCCACCTTCATCAAAACTTCGGCAGGCAAGCAATAATCCGCGGCTAGTGGCTTGCGGATGCGTGAACACAAGCAAGATAAATTCCAATGCAGAACGACTAGTTGAAATTGGACAGGATATTTCTTCCCTCGTCAAAAAATACAAACCCGCCGAAGCCGCTATTGAAGATCTTTTCTTTTTTAAAAATCTTAAAACTGCCATTGCGGTTGCCCAGTCCCGTGGGGTTATTTTATATAAAATTAAAAAAAATAATATCCCCTTGTTTTCTTACACCCCCCTTCAAATAAAACAAGCTCTCACTGGTTATGGCCGCGCCGAAAAAAGACAAATTCAAACTATGGTGAAAAATATTCTGAAGCTCAAGTCTATTCCGAAGCCTGATGACGCCGCCGATGCAATCGCTGTTGCTATTTGTCACTTAAACAGTCGTAAAATGAATAAAGTTAGACTTTAAAAATTATGAGGCTTATTTATGCCTGTAGCTAAGAAAAGTTAGTCCTTGAAAAAAATATTCTCCTTCTGCTGAAAGCCTATCTTTCCTTTCTCGCGCTTCGAAAAAAGCACGGAATTCCTTAAAGCCAAATCCGAGTATTTGATTGACAACGCTCCTAAAAAGCAGTATTTTAAAGCCAGTTTTATTTTAAATTAAGTAAAAAACAACATGGAAAATGCGAATCAGCTCATTACTCTCATAAACGCCAATGGAGTACCGCTTGACACACTGGTTTTGGTTTTGATTCTTCCCGTTATTGTAACGGCAATCGCCTTTTTCCGACAAGTGATTGGAATAAAAGCCTTCGGCATTTATACGCCGGCTATTATTACTTTTGCTTTTCTAGCTACTAGCCAGCTTAGATATGGAATCACTATTTTTATAACCGTTATCGTCGTAGGAACCATCACTCGTCACCTTCTTAAAAAAGCGCGCCTTCTTTACCTTCCTCGCGTAGCTATAATGATCACCGTTGTTGGCTTCTCTATTTTGCTTTTGCTTTTTATTGGTGGAGCCTGGAACCGAACTGGATTGGCTAGTGTCTCTATTTTCCCCATTCTCATAATGATAACTTTAGTTGAAAAATTTATTGCTGTTCAAATTGAAAAAGGAGATCGTACGGCTATAATTCTTTCGCTAGAAACTCTTTTCATCTCCATTATTGGTTACTACATCGCCAGCTGGCCCTTACTCATCAAAATAATTTTGCAATATCCCTGGATCAGCTTGCTCACCATACCTATAAATATCTTCCTTGGCAAATGGACAGGCCTTCGTCTTTCTGAATATTTTCGTTTTAGGCAAATCTTAAAATCCCGATGATCTCCTTTATAAAAAACAGTCGCAAAATTTTAGGGATGAATGCCCGAAACCTCCTTTTTATCCGCCCTAACAACCTGCGCCCAGCAAGACGCCTGGCTGATGATAAACTTCTCTGTAAGCGCATCTTCAAAAAAAACAAGCTTCCTGTTCCTAGCGTCATCGCAAAAATAAAAAGTTTTGAGGAGTTGGAAAATTTTGATTGGAGTGCCCTTCCCGATTCTTGGGTATTAAAACCCAATCGCGGATTCGGAGGCGAGGGGATTTTGATTGTCTATGGAAAAAAGAAAAATCTCGAAAATACTTGGATAAAAGCCGATGGCTCCCTTGTTACTGTTGAAGATGTAAAAACTCACATTCGAAATATTCTCGACGGAAACTTTTCCCTTTCCGGAGTAGCTGACGTTGCTTTCTTTGAGGAAAGGCTTAAGCTTCTCAAACTTTTCAAACCCTACTCTTTTAAGGGAATTCCCGATATCCGAATAATTGTTTATAACAAAGTGCCGGTAATGGCTATGTTGAGACTCCCCACCCGCGAATCGGACGGAAAAGCCAATCTCCAGCAGGGAGCTATTGGAGTAGGCATTGACCTATCCACCGGAGTAACTACCACCGCTGTCCAAGGAAAAAACAGAATTATTGAATATCTTCCTGGCACCAGACTTTTGCTCTCCGGAATAAAAATTCCCTATTGGAAAGATATTTTAACCTTAGCTGTCCAAGCTCAGGTTGTTTCCGGTCTCGGCTTTTTAGGAGCAGATATTGCTATTGATCGCGATCGAGGACCGGTTTTTTTGGAACTCAATGCTCGCCCGGGACTCTCTATTCAAATTGCTAATCTGGATGGGCTTTTGGAAAGACTTCGAAGAGTGGAGGGGCTGAAAATCAAAACTGTCGAGAAAGGTGTTGCTGTGGGAATGAATCTCTTTGGAGGCGAAATTGAAGAAGAGATTGAAGACATTTCAGGAAGGAAAGTCATTGGCACGGTGGAAAAAGTGAAACTTATCGGAAAAAATGGAAAAGAAATTGAAGTGGAAGCAAGAATTGATACAGGAGCAGGATCCTCTTCTATTGATGTAGTTCTCGCCAAACAGCTTGGTTTTGAAGATGTATTAGAATATTTCAGTAAAATTGATCTTCCTACTAACTTCAAACGCGAGGAGGGAAAAAATATCCTAGAAGATTTACGATCGAAATATCTAGCGGGACATGAAGATTTAGCAGATATCGATATAGTTTATTCTCCCAGCGGTACAACCATCCGCCCAAAAGTGCAAATAAAGTTTATAATGGATAACGAAGAAATATCCTCAAAATTGAACATCGTTGAGCGAACCGGACTAAAATATCCGATGATCATCGGTCGAAAAGATCTTAAGAAATTTTTAATTGAAGTGAAATAATGAAAAAAGTTTTAATTCTTTTCGGGAAATGCAATTGGCGACAAAGCCGCCCCTTCAACAACAAGAATTACCAGTATTCATATGAATACTTTTATACCCTTTGCAAAAAAAACGGCATCCAGATGTATCGCGCGTCTTATGAGTGGTATGATTACAAACAACATATATTCAAGTATGCCTGGATTTATAAAGGTGAAAATGCTAATTGGAAAAGAGTATACAATATAAAACCTGATCTAATCTATGATAAAACTAAGGCGCGAATGGAAGTTTATTATAAAAAGGAATTAATAAGCCAAAAATATCGTTTCATTAACAACCTTGAATTCACTCAAATCATTGATAATAAGCTCACAGTTAGCCTGCTTTTTAGAAAGTGGAGCAAAAAAAGTTGGTTGATTGAGAACCAAAAGGATTTAGCAAACTATCTCCCGAAAATAAAAAGCAATATGGTAGTCCTAAAACCACTTATGGAGAGCGGCGGGAAAGGAGTTTTAATATCGAAAAAGGAGGAGTTTATCAGAAAAGTTCGAATTAGAAACCCTTATCTTCTTCAGGAATTCATTGATTCCTCCAGCGGGGTTCCGGGAGTCAGTAAAGGTATTCACGATCTTCGCTTAGTTTTTGTCAATGATAAAATAATATATGCATACATTAGAGAACCCAAAAAAGGAAGTTTTTTGGCAAATCTCGCCCAAGGCGGATCACTTACCATCGTTCCAAATAATAAATTGCCTAGATCATTATTTCCTATCGTGAGATATGCAAATAAATTATTTGAAACGTTCCAGCCCCGGGTTTTTTGTATTGATTTCATGTTTGATAAGAAAAGGAGACCCTGGATAGTCGAACTCAACTCCATGCCTGGTCTTTATTTCACACCGGCAGAAAAGCCTTCGATGGTTAGAATGTATAATGAGCTTCTTGCAATGTTTAAGAAAGAGCTTGACATATGAAGAAATTGCTTTTTGTGAGAGTCAGCGAAAAAACCCACACCGCGCAAAGAATCATTAAGGAGCTCAACAAAATTAGTTTAAATTTTGATTTTTTTTAAATGGAGCGAATTAGTTTTCGAATCCGGCGCCTTTTGAATAAGGAATAAAGAGAAACATAAATATTTGCTCAAAGGCCATACTTG
>CAZHTL010000079.1:0-9199 GCA_964535415.1 uncultured Bdellovibrionales bacterium
AGATTAAGGGGCAAGTTCTTTCTTTTTATCAAGAAGACGTTAAGGAGCTTATAAGAGGCAGTGAGAAAGCTAACAGGGATGATTCAAACCAAATTAGTTTTACCAAAGATATTAATTATATTCTTTCCGAAGCAGACACAGAAAAAGGCTTTTTGAGATTTGAAGCCAAAGCTGACTTTTTTTCCACAACAGCTCTAGACGTTCTCAACTTTAAAAAAGGAGTACTGGGCAAAAACATAGCGGAACTTGAGAATCTCATCAAGAGTTACCCGGCGATTGAAAAAGCGGACGTGAAATTTTGGCCCTTTTTTGTGAGCCGAGTTCCACTGAGTGAGAATAGAGTGAAGATCGAAATTCGCTAAAAGAGTCCCTTAAAATCGCCCAAAACTTGAGTCTCTAAGGATAGCCTAACTTTTTAGACCTCATCAAGCTCTAGGCTATCTGCCGCCGATAAATTTTCACCAAAAATATCATAAAGTGTTACCTAGGTACCCTTTTAGGACGGAATTTGACAAAAAAACAATTATAAATTAAATTGTAATTACTGGTTCTGAAGCGGTTTGGATATGTCCGTGCGAGCGGACATTTTAATTTAATTTCACGAGTTACGAATGCGTTTCGCTTTATGGATATACGAATTGCGAATCATATGGATTGGTATATTCATGCCCGATTCGTAATTCGTAAATAAATACCATGGCTAAACGAAAAAAAATCACTCAAAACGAACAAGCGCAATCCAGTCGGTTGGGTCAGTTTGGAAGCGCCATCGCTCAAATTTGCGAAGAGAAGGGCATTTCTAAAGAAAAAGTAATTGAAGCCATCGAATCCGCCCTTGCTGCCGCTTATAAGAAAGACTATGGGCGACGTGGTCAGCATATTCGAGCTGAGTTTGATGAAATAACCGGCAAAGCTAACTTTTTCTTAGTAAAAGAAGTGGTTGATGAAACAACTCGAGTTTTTGAAACAGAGGCGTCTTCTGCTGAAACTAAAAAAATTGAAACCGCTAGGGATAAAACTAGTTCAACTGCCAAGAAAGAAGATAATCTTAAAGCCTTTAAAAAACAAACTTTAGCTCCTGAAGCTCCGTCAGAAGAAGCCGCAGAAGAAATAAAACTTCCTCGTTATAATCCGGAACGAGATCTAACCTTAGAAGAAGCTCTCAAAATAAAACCAGATGCCAAAGTAGGGGATATCATTGAGACAAAACTTGAGACAAAAAGCGATTATGGTCGAGTAGCCGCCCAAACCGCCAAACAAGTGATCATTCAAAAAATACGCGAAGCAGAACGTGACGCCATGTATGACGAATACAAACAAAAAGAAGGAGAGGTGGTAAGTGGAGTTGTTCAAAGAATTGAGGGTCGCAATGTTTTTGTTGACTTAGGAAAATCAGTGGGTGTTCTTTTTCCTTCTGAGCAAGTTGAAGGAGAAAAATATCGCATTGGCCAGCGTCTCAAGACTTATATAATGAAAGTCGAAGCTGATCCAAAGGGCCCCGGCATTCTTCTTTCTCGATCGCATCCCACTCTAGTACAAAAACTTTTCGAGATTGAGGTTCCGGAAATATTCGCGGGAACGGTCGAAATCCGAGCTATAGCCCGAGAAGCCGGATCACGGACAAAAATAGCTGTGGCTTCCAGGGAAGAAGGAGTTGACCCAATTGGTTCTTGCGTTGGACAAAAGGGAACCCGTGTGCAAGCGGTTATTGATGAACTGGGCGGAGAAAAAATTGACATCATTGAATGGAATGATGATGTAGCCAAATTTATCTCTAATGCACTTTCTCCAGCTAAGGTTCTAAACGTAAAGATCATTGAAAGCAAGAAAGAGGCTCGAGTTTCTGTTCCCTCCGATCAACTTTCTCTGGCTATTGGAAAACAAGGGCAAAATGTTCGCCTGGCCGCCAAACTTACGGGTTGGAAAATTGACGTTTTAGCTTCTGAAAATAGCGAGAAAGAAGAAGGTGAAAAGAAAGTAAAAGAGAAAGAGGAGGAAAAAAGAAAAGAGAGTTAGAAAATAACAACTACCTTCTCTAATCCTTATATCTTCTAATTATTAATATAAAAAAATGAACCTTTGGCATGATTTATCAACCGGCGAAAAAGCCCCTCAAGAGATCAATGTAATAATAGAAAATCCAAAAGGATCGAAAAACAAATATGAGATAGACAAAAAAACGGGAATCATTAAGCTAGACCGAGCAATGAAAACAGCCCAAGATTTTCCTTTTGATTACGGCTTTATTCCTCAGACCCTGTGGGAAGATGGAGATCCCTTGGATATAGTTGTTTTGGCTACTTATCCACTTCATCCTGGAATACTCCTTCAGGCCAGACCAGTTGCTGTTCTGCGCATGATCGATAGCGGAGAATCCGATGATAAAATAATTGCTGTGCCTCTCAACGACCCCCGCTGGGAAAATGTTCAGGATCTTAAGGATATCAATCCTCATACTTTAAGAGAGATCAAGCATTTTTTTGAAACCTATAAATCAATTGAAAATAAAGTAGTAACTGTTGAAAAAGCAGAAGGAAAAGACAAAGCCCTAGAAGCTATAGAAAAAGGACTAAGACTCTATCAAGAAAAATTCAAAAGTAGACCGATTTAGGCTTTTTTTGATTGTTTTTCGCCATCGCTCAAGAGGAACAGCTTAACTTTAATCCAGGATTTATTTGAATAATCAAATCAATTATTGCCTATTTTCATGCAAATTCGAAAACTTCCCCAATCTCGAGTAGAACTGAAAATTTCCGTTCCGGCCGCGAAGCTGGAAAAGTTTTTAGACATAGCTGCTGAAGAGCTTTCCAGGGATTTGAAAATTCCTGGTTTCCGCCCTGGCAAAGCACCTCGAAAAATCGTTGAGCAAAGAATAGGTTCCGAAAAAATCTTGGCTCGGGCTGCTGAAAAAGCTATCAGGAAATCCTATGTCGATTTAATTATCAAAAACAAAATCGAAGCCATTGGAGAACCTCAAATAACTATTACTAAAATTGCTCCCGGCAATGATCTTGAATACAAAGCTATTGTAAGTATAATGCCCCAAGTTGAACTGGGAGATTATAAAAAAATTGCCAGAGAAGTTAAAAAAGAGAAACCCAAAGAGGTAAAGCCGGAAGAAATCCAAAAAGAAATTGAAATCTTGAGAAAAAGCCGAGCAAAGCTTATCACTGTTTCCCGAGGAGCTCAAAGGGGTGACTATGTTGAAATCGACTTTCAAGTTTTCATTGACGGAAAAGAAATTGAAGGAGGAAAAAGTCAGAATCACCCTCTTACCTTGGGAGAAAATTATTTCATCCCGGGTTTTGAGGATAACTTGGTTGGAATGAAAGCCGATGAGGAAAAAGAATTTAGCCTTGAATTTCCGAAAGACTATCACAGTAAGGATCTAGCTGGAAAGCTTGCTACTTTCAAGGTCAAGATGAAACTGGTGCAAAAAAAAGAACTTCCAGAAATAAATGACGACTTTGCCAGGAGCCTTGGCAATTTTGAAAACCTTGAAACCCTCAAAAAAAACCTTGAGGAAGGAATGAAGATGGAGCGAAAAAAAGAAAATGAAGAAAAAAGACGACAAGCAATTCTTGAAAAAATTGTTTCTGGGTGTCAATGGGAAATACCGGAAATTCTAGTTGAAAATGAACTTAAAAAAATGATGGCCGAGCTTGAACAAAATATCTTGGGAATGGGAATGAAATTAGATGAATATTTCAGCGGTATTAAAAAAACAAAAGAAGAAGTAAAAAAAGATCTCCGAGAGAACGCCGAAAAAAGGGTAAAATCAGCTCTTGTTCTTCAAGAAATTGCCAAGCTCGAAAAAATTTCTCCCGAAAGCGCCGAAATTGAAGAAGAAATGAACAAAACTCTTGCCTACTTCAAAAATCAAGATGATGTAGAAAAAAATCTAGACATAGAAGGACTCTATAATTATGTAAAAGGTGTTTTAACCAATCAAAAAGTATTCGAATTCTTGGAAAATTTATAGAAAATAATCGATTCGCAGGTATCCAACACAAAAATAATTTAGGTAATAATTTTTAATTTTTTATCAGCCTATGAAAAACCAATATCTTATTCCTACTGTCATTGAAAAAACCGCTTATGGAGAGCGAGCTTATGATATTTATTCCCGGCTACTGAAAGAAAGAATCATTTTTTTGGGAGGACCGATTGATGATCAGGTTGCCAATACCGTCATTGCTCAACTTCTTTTTCTCTATAATCAAAATTCAAAAGAAGATATCCGTCTTTATATCAACTCCCCGGGCGGTTCAGTAAGTGCAGCCTTGGCTATTTATGACACAATGCAATACGTGAAATGCGATGTGTCCACTATTTGCGTGGGTTTGGCCGCATCAGCCGGAGCCTTATTGCTTGCCGCTGGCACCAAGGGAAAAAGATTTTGTCTCCCCAATAGTGAAGTTCTCCTTCATCAGGTAATGGGAGGTGCAACAGGACAGGCAGCTGATGTAGCTATTCATGCTAGACAAATCATTAAAACCAAGGACAGGATAAACAAAATTCTTGCTAAACATACAGGACAGTCGCTTTCTAAAATTGAAAAAGACACCGATCGTGACTACTTTATGAGCGCTGAAGAAGCTAAGGAGTATGGGGTGATAGACAAAATCATTAGATGATTACATTGCAATTAGTGATTGATAATTAGACAAGCTAATAAGCAAAAATTTTCTTACTGTACTTGTACTGTGAATTGCTACTCACAACAACAAACGCTCCTTAAATCGGAGCGTTCGTTTGTGCCTATTTTACCACTCTGGCTATGAGATTTCTGCGACCAAAAGCGAAAGCTTCTTTTTTAGTCTTCATATAGATGTCAAAGCGATTTCCTTTGATAGCTCCGCCGCGATCCTCACAGACATAAGTTCCCATCCCGTCAATTTCAATCTTGATTCCAAAAGCATATTGAGGAGGACAAGCCAGCGTGCGACCTTCTGCGACCTTGCGGCCGCTGGCCGTGATTCCATCCGACTTTCCGCACTCATCGGCCGCCGCCGTATAAGCGGAAGCGTTGATGATGAAATCGCCTTTCGGAAGATTTGAATAGTCAATAAGCTTCACTTTCTTCTTCCACTGCTCGAAATAAGCAAGTTTTTTCGGATTGATTTCCGAAACATATGAAAAAGCGATGAAGTTATCATTAATCGAGGCGATTTTATTTTCAGTTGTATTTGATTCACTTTTTGATTTTTGCTCTGAGTTTTGGTCGAAGACTCCCTGGGCTAAAGTCTTCGTAGAAAATAGTAGATTTGCGAAGACTGTCCCGAAAAGAGTCAGCGTCGCCAAAATACGCATAGCAAAAAAATAAATTGTTAGGTACTTAACCGGTAGCTGCCGTCAAGCGGCAAACTACGGGAGTCAAGTCCTTAACTTAGGGCACCCTGCCCCAATTCCAGTCACGCTTTTTCCTTTTCAGCAGCTGCACTCCGAAATAGCCACGCTTTTCTTTTGGCTGCCTTAATGACCATGACTAGGATTGGAGCAGGATTATTTTTCAAGCTAAAGCTTTCCAAACAAAAAAGCCCTTTTCAGGACTTAACGAGCTATTGTAGCACAGCTGTTTAAGAAAGTCAAGTAGCGAGTTAACTACCTATTGACAAATTAAAAATGCGTATTTTGGCTTATACAAGGGTAATATAGCTAATCACCAATTTTTTCCTAACGCGTATTATCAGGACTCCTAAGCACCCTATGGCCGTAAAATATACTTTCGAGGCTATGTTTCACGGAATCTTTCGTATTGTTTCACGAGATTTTTCTTCTAAATTTAAAGCTTACTTAAGGCCATAATCAGCCATAGCGAAGACCTCAATCACTTTGATTAGATAAAAAGAAGGAAGGCTTATTTCTTTCTTTTTAAAAGCCTTCCTTAGGTAGGAAGTTTATTATTGTTCATACCCCTCTGCGCTGATGATAAGGCCGCTCTCATCATCAGCTTGAATGGTAATCAACCTCACCGAGGAAGATATGAAATCCTCCACTTCTTGAGCAACTTGGCGAAGATCATCAATCTTTTCCACTTGCCACTCGCGATTAAGAAACTTCACCGGCCGCCCTTCGAGAAGGGCCCGAACAATTCGAGCCGCCAATTCTGCCCGAAACCAGAGAAAAGTTTCTTTCTCTGTGGCCCGGCTGTAATCAACCCTCCACTTATACTTATGCTCAATAAGAGAGCCAAAAAATCTATTTGGGTTGATCTCTGCCGGCATTTCGCGAGTTCTTCCTGCCAAAGGACCAGAAAGAAGAGTTACATAAATAGCCATTTTCCCCTCCTTAACTGAAAAGTGCTTTGCTTTATTCGCTACCAGACTATTCGACTGACCGCTTTTTTAGACTAAACCTATTTCCCGAGAAAAAGAAAAGAGCCGCTCGTGCGAGCGACTCCTTATTCTCATCCTACAGACAATTAACTTACCATAACTAACTTACAATTCGTCCCCAAAAATTAACAGCCGGAATAAATTTAATAATCTTTCCTTTCACTGAAATTGTTTTTCTAAGGTTGCTGTTCAAAATTATTCCCTTTTTTTCTTTGTAATCAACAAGAAATTTAAGTACCTGGCGATATTCTTCAGTTCTTCCGGTCGCTTTAAATTTTGCTTCGAGAGGAATATTTTTCGACTCGACTTGCAAAATGAAATCAACCTCTTCTTTCTGCTTGGTACGCCAAAATTTTATCTGGCAACTTCTTGAATCTCCTTTCATAATTTCCTGCAAAATATAGCTTTCAAAAATAACTCCTTTGTCGCTCCTTTTTTCAGGAACATTGAAATTGTTGAGAAAAAAATTCCGGACCCCATTATCCAAGAAGTATATCTTTGGAGATTTCACAATTTCCCCGCGCCGACTTCGAGAAAATGGCCGAAGAATTTTGATAAGGTATGTTTCTTCGAGAAGCGAAATATACGAGCGAACAGTCTTGTTGTGAAGACCAGTCTCTGCGGCAAGATGATTGAAATTTACAAGATTTCCGCTGTCAATCGCCAGAAGTTCGATAAGTTTTTTGAAGGCCCAGAGATTTTCTATTCCCAGAAAAAGCAAAATGTCCTTTTCGGCATAAAGATCAAAAATGCTTTGCAGAATTTTCTTTTTTTCTTTTTCTGACGAAGAAAGGGCTACTTCCGGATAACCGCCAAAACTCAAAAATTCGCGCCAGAGGCGAAGAATACTTTCTGGAAGAGAAACTTTTTCAGCTTTCAACCTTTCTATATTTGAAAAATATTTCTTAGCTTCTTTCGCCTCTTTGAAGTCAAGAAATTCTTCAAAATCAAGAGGGAAAACTTCAAAGACGAACTTGCGGCCAGCCAGGCTTTCTTGAATTCCACGCTTTATGGAAAGAGAAGATGAGCCAGAAACAAAAACTTTCAAATTAGGATAATGGTCAAAGATATTTTTGAGAAGCGTTGCCATTTCTGGCACTCTTTGGAATTCATCAATGAAAATAAAAAAGCGTTTGTTCTTTTCACTATAGCCATTGAGTCTCAAAAAATCCAGAAAGCTTTCCAGGCTCCGGCCGATTTCCTGGTCAGCCAGAAGGTCCATATCCAAAAAAACAGAATTATTTTCTGCGGCGATCTTGGCGCGAATCATCTTAAGAAGGGTTGTTTTGCCAACCTGTCGTGCTCCCGTAAGAACAATAATTTTGCGGTTTTTGACATTCTCCAGAAGAGTAGGGAAAATTTTTCGGGGATAAAGCATGGCTTTGGCTTAGCAAGTTATACTATCCAAATTTTACACCATAGTGTAAATTTAGTCAAGACCAGATTTACACCAAGTTATAATGGTAATCCCGCCAAGCTCATTTATCCTACCTGCGGCATTGCCGCTTTTCGCCCAAGTAAAAAATGAGCGAAAAGTAAACTTTTCTAGAATAAAAAAACAGTACTATATATTGTAGTGTTTTTACGCTTCCAAAAAACCGGAAAGTATGATTGCGGAGCGGGTTAGTTCATACAGTTAGAACTTTTTGAATGGGAAAACAAAGAAATATTTTATATCCCTGAACTTGAATTGACTGGCAATCAGTTGATCAATATCCGATAAAAAGTATAAAAAAATTGCAAAGACATACTAGCCTGCAACTTTGATACCGTGCCTTCTGATTTCCGCCACTATCGGATTGCCAAGATCGGCGAAATCTTCTTTTGTGAAACCGATTGGTTCGAGACGGGAATCAACATCAACCGTATATTTCCAAAGAAGCTCCTCGTTTTTGTTCCAATTATTTTTCAGCTTGTCCGAAATGACCGCCACATCAATATCACTCCATTTCCCGGCTTTTCCTTGAATGGAAGAGCCAAACAGAAAAATAGCCGAAAAAGGAAATTTATTTTCTTTCAATTTCTCTGCATATTTTCTGACTATTTTTTTAGCTTCAGCTTTTGACATAGCATTTCGTAAATAGTTTTGATATTTTTTATATTTTCTTTGGCATATTCTCGTGTGGTCAGCAGATAGAACTTGAATTTCGTGTCTAGATAGCGAGCTCGAAGATTGAATCGATTGAAAATTGCCAGCATTTCTATAGTTTCCTTATCAATATCCAACTTTGCGATTTCTGCCAATCGTCTTAAGTCATGAATTTTGGGCGCCAGCTTCTTCGTAGTTTTTACCACATGGGTTTTAAGTATCTTTTCAAGAGATAGATGACAATAGAAAAGACTTGCGTCATATCTCTTCCCGCGATATAAATAATTCGCCGTTTCCCAATCTCTTTTGGCCGATTTTGCCCAATATTCGATTTACCTTTTGATTAAGGTCATTTGCTTTTTATTCATACTATCAAATATGCTGTGAAATTTCAACTTATTGGTTTTGATTCGACCTGAACTCATTACTATTTAAAACAACGCTTTGTAAAGGCGTCATTTTTCACATAGCGGGTGAGCGGAATTTCACCCCGCATCATTTTCGGTTTTGTCTTCTTCGCAGAGAGCGGGCGAGCGGAATCGAACCGCCGTATCTAGCTTGGCAAGCTAGCGCACTAACCACTGTGCTACGCCCGCGATCAAAATAATTTGGATAGCAATTCAATCCATGTCAGTATTTTCTTTTTTAAATACTTATCAGACACTTGGATTGAACAAACACCATGACTGATTCGCTTTGTCTTAGGTCTACCCTTGATCATTACCGGATTACAAAAATTATTTTTTAAGTGGTATTTAGTAAACCACTAATA
>CAZHTL010000080.1:0-7898 GCA_964535415.1 uncultured Bdellovibrionales bacterium
GTAATTGATAACTAGCAATCCGCAATTTTGGATATAAAAAATCCAAATTATTAACTACAATTTACAAATTATAAAAACGTGAAACAAATACAAACATCAAAAATCACCTGGATTGATTTCACCGAGCCAAGCGCGGATGAAATTTTGTTTTTGAAAAAAATGAAAATTCATCCTCTTGCCCTCGAAGAATTCTCTACCCCTTCTGCCCGACCTAAAGCCAGTCTCTATGGTAACTGCCTTTATCTTACCCTCCATATTCCCCTTTTTGACAGACTAAACCGACGCACCTTTCCCAGTGAGTTAGACATTGTGCTTACTGACAAATACCTCATCACTGGGCACGATCAGGATATTTTTCAATTGCGGGAATTTTTTAACAAACTCAAGAAAAGCAAAAAGATGCGGGATAAATATATGAGCCAATCGCCAGGCTATCTCTTATATTATATTGTCGAAATACTTCTGCAGTCCTGTTTCCCCAAAATTGACCATATCAACAAAAATCTCGACCGTATTGAAGAAGAAATTTTCAAGGGCAATGAGCGAGAAATGGTTCATGAGATTTCCTATGTCAAGCGGGATATTTTGAATTTTCGCCGTACTTTGAAGCCGCAAAAAGCTGTTCTTGAGTCTCTGACCAGAGAAAACTACCCCCTTTTTGATTCGGAACTGCGCAATTATTACCAGGATCTGATCGGCACCAACATCCGCGTCTGGTCAGCTCTTGAAAATGCCAAGGAAGTAATTGAATCACTCGAGGACACTAATGACGCTCTTCTTTCCAATAAATTGAACCACACTATGAAGGTTTTGACTGTATTCAATGGAATTATGCTCCCTGTAATGATTATCTCAAATACTCTTGCTATGAGCGCCAGTATCCCCTTTGGACATAATCCCTATGCTTATTGGATTTGGATGGGAATAATGGTCCTCATCTCGATTATAACCATCGGGATTTTCAAGCTGAAAAAGTGGATTTGATTTTACCTAAACCATCTAAGCCACAAAACATAAAAAAGAAACATAATTTTAAAGCAAATTGACTATTTTTATTTTTGTATTTATACTATACTATAAGATACCTTTCAAAATTACCAAAAGCTATATCCTAGTTAAGTAATCGCTTTGCGAATTTAACGGGATAAAACATAAAACGAAGAAGTGTGCGCTTCGTTTCCTGTCTCTTTGACAGAGGCTCGGGGAAGAAAGTTTGTAGACGTCGGACGTCTACAGAATCAGTAAAACCCCGCGGGTAAGGCCCGTAATAGCCGTAAAATGAGCGCCGTATAACTTTTTATGCGGCAATCGAGGTGGAACCACGGGCTGTCTCACAAGACTCCTCGTCCTCGCGAAATACTAAAAGTATTTTTCGAAGACAAGGAGTTTTTTGTTTTTAAGCAACCCTAAGACTTAGTCTTAGGAAAAATAGCATATGATAAAAGATAACATCCTAAAACTCATCGGCAACACGCCGATGGTAAAAATAAATAAGCTTAACCCTAATAAAAATGTCAATATTTTTGTCAAACTTGAAGGTCAAAATCCCGGCGGAAGCATCAAAGACCGCATTGCTCTCAAAATGATTGAGGAAGCTGAAAAAACAGGAAAATTAACGAAAGAAAAAACAATTATTGAGGCCACTTCTGGAAATACCGGAATTGCTATTGCGATGATTGCCGCCGTGAAAGGCTATAAAGCCGAAATCGTTATGAGTGAGGCCGTTTCAGTTGAACGCCGAAAAATGATTGCCGCCTTTGGCGCGAAAATCACGCTCACAGACGGAAAATTGGGAACAGATGGTGCCATCCAGAAAACACGAGAGCTAGTCGCAAAATCTCCAGATAAATATTATCATCCAGACCAGTTTTCAAATAATAATAATATTCTCGCTCACTATGAAACTACCGCCGCCGAGATTTGGGAACAAACCGAGGGAAAAATTGATTATTTTGTTGCCGCTATTGGAACTTCTGGAACGCTGATGGGCATCTCAAAATATCTCAAACAAAAAAAACCAACCATCAAAGTTGTCAGCGCCGAACCAGTAAGAGGTCACTATATTCAGGGACTTAAAAATATGGAAGAAGCCATTGTTCCGGCCATCTATGATCGCCGCCGGCTGGACGATATAATTATGGTTGAAACCGAAGCCGCCTATGAGCTAGCCCGGCAAGTTGTGAAAAATGAAGGAATTTTCTGCGGGATGAGCTCGGGAGCAGCAATGTTTGCCTCTCTCAAAATTGCCAAAAAAATAAAAAGCGGGAATATCGTCACAATATTCCCGGATAGAGGAGAGAAGTACTTGAGCACTTCCCTTTTTGACAAGAAATGATAGGCTGTAATAAACGATATTTAGTCCCAGAGTAAGCTCTAAAACTAAACTTGAGCCAAGCAAGCTACGAGATTAAAAAAATAAGGAATTGAAACAGATAATAATTAGCGAAAAAATATGGAATGGAGAAACTTTGATCGTGGAGTATTTCTGGTTAATCTACCTGGAATTATCCATAATCCCGAAACAAAAATGATATTAATCGGCAAACGAGAAAGAGATCCTTACTTAAAAGAACTAGACTGAAGTTTTCTTGGGAGGGCAGACCAGCTTATAAAAGTGAGCTTGAGAATTATTTGAAAATGGAAATAAGAAAACCCGCCTTGATGTTTCTATTGAAAAATAATTTTTGCCAAAACTTATCCGGAAAATAGGGAATTTTTGCCCATTTATTATCTTTGTAGAGTTGAAGATGAAGAAGAAAAAGCCGGAGAAGAATTCACACAGAAATAAAGTGGGTAAAACCGACTGAAGTGCAAAATTATTTTACCACCTCATTGCACCACCTCATTGCGTAAAAATTTATTGGAATACTTAAAGACATTGGAATAATTTTATTCTACATCCTCATTTTTCATTTTGATTTTTAATTTTATATTATGCTAAAACTCTACAATACCCTCACCAAGAAAAAAGAAAAATTTCAGTCTCTCTACAAGGGCAAGGTTTCGATGTACACTTGCGGACCAACAGTTTATGACTATATTCACATTGGCAATTTGCGTTCCTTTGTGACCGCTGATACCTTGCGGCGCTATCTTGAATATTCCGGCTACGAAGTGCGTCACATCAAAAATATCACCGATGTAGGACACCTGACCGCCGACGACATTGCTCAAGCTGACACCGGCGAAGATAAAATCTTGAAAAAAGCCCTGATTGAAAAAAAGACTCCTCAAGAAATTGCTCAGTTTTATACCCAAGCTTTCCATCGCGACGAGGAAGCGGTGAATATACTGCGCGCTCATTATTTCCCAAAAGCCACCGCCCATATTCCGCAAATGATAAAAATAATCGAAACACTTATTAAAAAAGGTAATGCCTACGAAAAAAATGGGAATGTTTTTTTTGATGTAACGAGTTTTAGAGATTACGGAAAACTTTCCGGAAATACTCTTGACAATCTCAAGGTTGGCGCGCGACTCGAAGAACACCCTGACAAGAAACATCCCTGGGATTTTGCTCTTTGGCTCAAGGCCGATCCAAAACATCTCCTCCAATGGAATTCTCCTTGGTCACGCGGCTATCCCGGCTGGCATATTGAATGCAGTGCAATGAGTCTCGAATACCTTGGCAACACGATTGATATTCACACCGGCGGCGAAGATAATATTTTTCCTCACCACGAAGCCGAAATTGCCCAATCAGAGTGTTTTTCAGGCAAAAAATTTGTGAGATTTTGGGTCCATACTCGCCATCTTCTAGTGGAGGGAGAAAAAATGTCCAAATCTAAAGGAAACTTTTATATCCTTCAAGATATCCGCGAAAAAGGCTTTGATCCTATGCACCTGCGTTTGCTATACTTATCTTCTCATTACCGAAAGAATCTTGATTTTTCTTGGAAAGCTATGGAACAAGCTAAAGCAAATTACGAACGAATTGTCGAGTGGCGAAAAAACTTATTGAGTCTTAGCAACGGCTTGTTACACATAGCGACGATCGACAACAAGTATAATATGAGAAATTCATCCTCTTGGATAAAAAGGTTTGAATCCGCGATGGATGACGACCTCAATACTCCTCTCGCCCTTTCAATTCTATATGAACTCATTACGGAAATAAACAAAAAAATTATAGATAATAATTTATCCGCCAAAGAATCAGAACAATTCCTTGCTGCTTTCGAAAAAATGAACAAGGTTTTTGGCCTGAAATTTCCAGAAAAAGAAATAGAAATTCCAGAGGAAGTAAAAAAGCTCGCCGAGGAAAGACTAGAGGCGCGAAAAAACAAAGACTTTCAAAAAGCGGACGAACTGCGAAAGGAAATTGAAGAAAAAGGCTATTCTATTGAAGATTTAGTCAATAAATATAAAGTTAAAAAGAAATAAACTCTTCTTAAAACAGGTACTCCTTACTCTTCATAATTTGCTTTAAGTAAAGCAAAAGCTAGTGTAAGTTTTATCTGACTATAATTTTTTCTCTAAAGTGGTTTGATTTAGTAAAATATTTTTATACAAAATACAAAAGCAAACTGGCGATTTTAGCTGAAAAAACATCATTTATGGCTTTTATAAAGCAATTTTTTAGGCTACCTAATCCCTCCTAAGAACAAAATTATTCACAAGTTACCACCATGCAAAAAGTGGCTTCTTTTGTCTCATTTTGATATAATGAGTTGACCGTATGGCAGAGAAAAATAAATCCACTAAATTTAACCTCGGCGAAACACGTCTTCCTCCTCAAAACATCGAAGCAGAGATGTCTGTCTTGGGTTCTTTGATGCTTGACAAAGATGCAATTATTAAAATCGCCGACCTTGTGCGGCCGGAAGATTTTTATAAAGATAATCATCGCCTAATATACGAAACAATGCTTGAGCTTTATGAAGATCGAGAACCGATTGATGTTTTGAGTCTTGCCAACCGACTTGAAGAAAAAAAACAGCTGGAAGAAGTCGGTGGATCAGGTTATCTTGCCGATCTTGTTAATTCTGTTCCTACTGCCTCAAACATTGTTCACTATGCCAAAGTCGTTCAGAAAAAATCTCTCTTAAGAAAACTAATCAACGCTGCTTCCGAAATCATCGAGCTTGGCTACCAAGAAGCGGAAGATGTGGAAAAAGTTCTTGACGAAGCCGAACAAAAACTTTTTCAGGTTTCTCAGAAATATATCAAAGCTGACTTTGTGCCGCTGAAAAAATACCTTGAATCAGCTTTCAACCGCATTGACGAACTTCACAAAGGCGACCGAGATCTTCGCGGAATTCCAACTGGATTTCACGATCTTGACAATATTCTGGCAGGTTTTCAAAAATCTGATCTTATTATTCTCGCCGCTCGTCCCTCCATTGGAAAAACTTCGCTGGCTCTTGACATCGCCCGCCATGTAGCTCTCAAGAAAAAAATCCCAGTAGGAATATTTTCTCTGGAAATGTCCTCTGATCAGCTGGTCGATCGAATGCTAGCCGCCGAGGCTCGCGTTGACGCCTGGCGAATAAGAACCGGCCGGCTGAGAAGCAGTGGAGAGGAAGATGATTTTGCTAAAATTGGTGAAGCTATGGGAATTTTGTCAGAAGCGCCAATTTTCATTGACGACAGCGCTCGCGCCAACGTAATGGAAATGAGAACGATGGCCCGGCGCCTTCAAGCAGAGCATAATTTGGGGCTGATTATTATAGACTACTTACAACTTATGGAAGGGCGCTCAAGCGACAACCGTGTTCAAGAAGTTTCTGATATTTCTCGCTCCCTCAAAGGACTAGCCCGAGAACTCAACATTCCCGTTCTGGCTCTTTCTCAGCTCTCCCGGGCTGTAGAAAGCCGCTCCCCCCAAATTCCTAAGCTTTCTGACCTTCGCGAATCGGGATCAATCGAACAAGACGCCGACGTTGTTTTGTTCCTCTACCGTGAAGATCGCGAAAAACCAGATACACCCAATAAAAATATTGTCCAAGTGATTGTCTCAAAACACAGAAACGGACCTCTCGGCACAGCTAGTTTGTATTTTAATGACACGATAACAAGCTTTTCGTCATTAGAGAAAAAACACGGTGAAATGTAAAAGCTAAAATCGAAAAACTAAAAGCTTTTTGTTTTTTAGCTGTGTTTTTACATTTTAGATTTAAGTTTTTAGATTTCTATTGTGTTTCCTAAATCCTTCCAAAAACTCATCAATCATTTTTCCTCATTACCTTCCATCGGTCCCAAGCTCGCCGAGAGGCTGGTTTTATATTTATGGAAACAGGACGAAAAAAAATTGGAAGACTTTGGCGAAGATTTAAAAGCGCTCAAAAAAAATATCAAGTTTTGCAAAAATTGCTTCAATATTGCCGAAAACGACTTGTGCTATATTTGTTCCGACAAAAAGCGCGATCCAAGTCTTCTCTGCGTTGTTGAAGAGCCGCTGGACATTATCGCTCTTGAAAAAACAAAAAAGTTCACGGGAGTTTATCATGTTTTAGGAGGAGTCATCACGGCTCAAAATACGCAGGAGCTGAAAATTAGTGAGCTAAAAAATCGCTTAAAAAAGGGAAATGTGAAGGAAGTCATTCTGGCTACTAACCCAACCACTGAGGGAGAAGCTACTGCTCTCTATCTGGCTAGATTCATAAAACCACTAGGCATAAAAATAACTCGCCTGGCTCGCGGGCTGCCGACTGGCGGCGATATTGAATACGCCGACGAAACTACCCTCGCCGGCGCAATTGAGGGAAGAAAAGAAATATAGTTTTTTCTCCTGGAAATAAATTATTTGATTCCAAGCACAACCAATTATAAACCAATGTCGCCAGGACTAAAAAATCAAAACTTAGAATTCAAGGAGATAGCTAAAAACTAGCTTCGCCTTAGTTTGGAAAGCTTAGCTTTCATAACAGGAGTTTAACTTCTGGACAGCTTTAATAAAAATATCTAAGCCTTTGTCCAGGAAAACCTTAGATATCAAACCCAATTTTTAAGGATTGCGAAACAAATCGATCTTTTTCTCCACTACTCTTTGCACCGCGTCACGGGCTTGAGCCATTACTTTTCGCGGATCAATTATTTCACATTTGTCGTGAGTAAATTGACAAAGCACAGTATTGAAAGCCACTCGCAGATCCGTATCAACATTGAAGCAAACAACGCCGCGTTTCACTGCTTCTGTCACTTTGTGATTCACCCAATCGCTGGCTCCATGAAGAATAAGGGGCGTATTTGGAAGAAGCTTGTGAATTTCTTCAAGTCTTTCCCAATCCGGCTCCATTCTCTCCCTAAAAAAATCATGAGCGTTTCCAATAGCTACCGCCAAGGCATCAACACCCGTTTCCTCAACCAGCCATTTGGCATCAAGCGGATTAGTCATAATTTCATCCCAATCGGGATTCGGGTCAATCTCTCCCAATCGAGGAACTTTTCCTATTTCAGCCTGAACACAAACACCCTTTGGATGAGCATAGTCAACTACTCTTTTCGTAATGGCAATATTCTCTCGAAGCGAAAAGTCGGAGGCGTCTATCATAACAGAATTCATTCCTGCCTTAATTGCCCGCGTGACAACATCAAAGCTATGCCCATGGTCAAGATGAAAACCGATAGGAATGGAAACTGATTCTTTTTCAATAACTGCTTTTATAACATCATAAATTATCCCGTCTCCAGCATAATTCATTGTTTTTTCGGTGATTTGAATAATCACTGGGGTATGTTTTTTTACTGCCGCCCGAACAACAGCTTGGGCTTCTTCCATATTGAAAACATTAAAGGCTCCAACGGCATATCCCTTGGTTCTTGCTTCCTCAAAAATGTCTTTGACTTTGGCTAACATAAATTTCTTTTACGAATAATTACGAAATCATCTACATCTCTTATTTGCATACTAGCAAGAGATTCGTCCGCCTGATTTTAAATACTCCCTAGTAACAGTA
>CAZHTL010000081.1:0-8601 GCA_964535415.1 uncultured Bdellovibrionales bacterium
GCCAGTAATATCGAAATCGTGTTCATAGGCTTAGCTGATTTCTAAAATCAAGGGCAACAAACTAATAAAACTCGGGCTTAAAGCTTAAAACTATAGCGTAAAACCCAAAAGTTAAAAATTATTGATACCTTTAGTTTTTAAGTGTAGTTTTGGATTTTAGGCTTTGGATTTTTGAATTTGAATTTTGGTATATTTATCACACCAGAAACATTGCATTAAATTTTAGAATCTATCTCATTATTCTTTCTCTGAAAAAGAAAGAAGTTCTGAAACCTTGTTATTTTTCGAAAGATTCTCCCAATCGGGAAGCTGGCTTATTTTTTCAATTCCAAGATATTTTAGAAAATCAAAAGACACTTCATAAAGATAGCCTCGAATATCAGACGTTTCTCTTCTTTCGATCAGGCCACGTATCAAAAGACTTCTCAAGGCATAAGTGCAATTAACTCCCCGGATAGCTTCAATTTGAGGTCTAGTAATCGGTCCTAAATAAGCTACAATACAAAGCGTTTCTAGGGCTGATTTCGAAAGCTCAGACTGCAATTCTCCGCTCACTAGCTGACTAACAAACTGTGAATTTTCAGGACTGCTAGCCAACTGATAGAAACCACCTTTGGAAAGAATTCTTAAGCCTCGATTTTCTTGATATTCCTTTTCAAGATCCGCTAAGGCTTCCTTTACCCTATTCTTAGAAACTCCGCAAACTTTGGCAAGTTTTTGCTCGCTGACCGGCTCGCCAGAAACAAAAAGGAGACTTTCTAGAATTGATTTTAGCCTTTGTAAGTCCATGTTTTAACTCTTTCAACTTCTAAAACCCAAACAAACTAAAAAAACACCTTGATTTTCTTTATTCAGGATTTTTTGATTCTTATTTCCTTAAATAATTCATTTTGCTCGACAGTTACTATCCTTTGTTTTACCAATTCCAAAAGCGCCAAGAAACTAACAATTATCTCGATATTATTTTTGGCAGAATCTTTCAATTGAGAAAAACTCATTTCCACTTTATTCTCAAGATTTCTCTGAAGCTCTCTTATTTTTTCCTCCAAAGTTACTATATCATTAACTACTTCTTCAGAAATTTTCTCAGGAAGAATAATCTGGTCAATTATCCTTTGAAATTGCTTTTTAAGATCAAACAAATTTATATTTTTTGGCGGAATAAAGATCCTTTCAAACCCCAATAGGTAACCTCGGGAAAACATTATTTTTTTACCCCACAAAGCGCTCAATTCCAAAGAAGTTTCCTTATATTTTTTATATTCCCTAAGTTGCTCTTCTAAATCCTTAATTCCCTTTTCTTCTTCCGGGGTTACTTCTAATGTTGGTAAAATGCTTCGAGACTTAATAAGAATTATTTTCGAAGCCACACTAATAAACTCGGCTAGATTCCCAAGGCTGATATTCTCTTCATTGCGAACATATTGAAGATAATCATCAGCCACTTTAGCGAGAGAAACTTGGGTTATATCAAGTTTTTGCTTTTCAATCAATTCCAGAAGCAAGTCAAGAGGGCCCTCAAATTTTGCAAGCTTTATCTTATACAAGTTAATTTTGTAATTTGTAAATCGTAATTCGTAATTTGAACTTATCCCAATTACTAATTACCACTTACTAATCACTTTTTAGCACTAAAACTTCCCTTCATTACCTCTTCATTTTTCAGGTATTGCTTTGTAGGAACTTTGATCGAATACTCATACTCTCCCGAGCCAAGATAGAGATTTTTTTGCTTAGCAAGAATGTTGTCAATGTAGATGTCAAGACCTAAAAGCTCTCTAAAAGGAGGAGTAGCCCCGACTTTGCCCAAGATATTCTTCTTCATCCAAGATTCTTTTGCCAGATCAAGAAAACGGTATAACTTTTCTTTTTTCTTCTTTTTTGAGGCATTTACTATCTTCAACAATTTCTTTTTGTCAAGTTTTCGAGAAGCCGGCACCAGCGCTAGAAAATAATTCTCACTTGCTCTCACAACCAGTGTTTTAGCAATTTCCTCGGGTTTCACTTTCTTTTCCTGTTTTTGAGTTGTTCGCGCCGTATCAAAAGCTGTATAGGTGGTTTTATGCCTGATTATCTCAAATTTATACTTTTTTTTCTCAAGATAGCTGAGAATTTTTTTGGATACTGCCATATATTTTAACCTTAATATTTATTCCCCTCCACAGAATGTCACGAGTGCCCACCTACAAAGATGCAGTACTGCGGAAAGATAAGCTCGTCAGATATTACTCTGCTTGGGTAAGCTTGGTAAGCTTCATTTACAATTAATAATAGCACCTTCCTCACCAGTTTGAAAAGTTTGAAAAGAAAGTTTTGAGAATTTAGCCCTAAGTTCGACTGGGAGCCAAAGACAAACTAACTGGTATCCCGGTAAGAACTACTATTCCAATGAAAATAAAGATCAATTTAAGTTGAAAAATCGCTATAACTGGAGAAGCGAGAAGAGCTCCAATTATATATGCTACCGGCCGAACGGTGCGAAAAAATCCGGTGATATCTACATCTCGCTGGTCAATCCGCTTATAAAAATAAGAATCACGCAAAACTTCAATAAGACTGGCGCCAATACGCGTGGCAAATAAAACTGCCGACCAGATAATCAAGCTTCGGGAATTTACAAAATAAATTGCCAGGGTAGATAATCCAAGAATAAACAGAGCCACGGCTATCATATCTCTTTCTTCATATTTCTCATCTGCTAAATAACCCGCGGGATACTGGAATAGCACGAAAGGAACCAGCATAACCGTAAAAATTTTTCCAATCTGAAACCAATTAAACCCGAGATCCAAAAGATAGAGCGGTGTATAGATGATCATCAAAGCATAAAAAAATTCAAGGAGAAAAGAAATATAGTAAGTTTTCATCACATTCCGTCGCAGGGAAATTTTTCTCAAAGAGGAAATTAAATCAATTTTCTTAACCGGGCAGTTATCAACATCTTTTATTTTCACTGACGAAAAAAAGAAAACAAAAAGAAGAAGCATAAAAGCAACCCAAAAAGCCGCCTGAAAATTATACCGATTCACCAAAAAGCCAGAGAAAAAAGGAGCCGCCAAATAGCCGGCATTTTCTATAGTGAGATATAAACCGCGAATTTTTCCCGTTCTTCTGTCAACCGAACAACTCTCAAGAAGGATATCCATATTCAGCCAATTGATCACCGTAAAAGTAATATATCCCACCAAGAGCCAAATGCTCCAAATTGAAACAGGGGAAAAAGCCAAAAGAAAAACCATTATTATTTTCACAAAAAGGGAAAACTGAAATCCTTTCTTTTTTCCATAAACCCGAACCAAATGATGCCAATTCAACATGAGAATCAAGGCTAACCCATAGGCTATGATGTAAAAAATAGTAATATTCTCACTTTTAAGAGCAACTTTGAAGTAATCTGATTCAAGATACAAAATAAAAGCCGAGGCAATGCCCAAGAGAAATGTGCAGAAATAAAGGTATTTTAGAAGATTTTTATTAAATCTTTCTTTGTGTTTTTGTTTCATAAAAAAACTAATCCAACAAGAGTCTGACTCTCTTCAAAAGTTAGGGAATCAACCTCTTAACATCTCTGGGAAAAAGAATAGCTTCCTTAATGCTTTTGAGTCCCAGAATCTTTTGAACGATTCTTTCACTTCCCAATCCCCAACCTCCGTGCGGCGGCATTCCAAATTTGAAAATTTGAAAATAATATTCAAAATCTTCTGGATTCAACTTCTTTTTCTTTACATTCTCAACCAGTTGATTGTAGTTATGAATTCTTTGTCCGCCAGAAGCAATCTCCACTCCCCGATAAAGCAAATCAAACCCAAAAGTCTCCTTCGGATTTTTCGGATTAGGCATTATATACATTGGCCGAATCTCCCAAGGATAATTGGTCAGAAAGATAAAGTCGCTTCGATGCTCTTTTTTTGCCCACTCGCAGATAAGCCGCTCACCTTCCGGATCAATATCCACTCCTTCGGTAATTTTTCCGAATTCTTTTTTAAGAATTACGATAGCTTCTGCAAACTTAAGCCGTGGAATTTTCTCGGGAATTTCAATTTCGGCGCCATAGGTTTCCAATTCTTCTTGGCAATTCTCTTTCACTTTTGTCAAAATATACTTCATCGTTTCTTCCAACTCATCCATTATCTCATCTGGACCATTAATAAAACCCATCTCCGCATCAAGACCGACAAATTCATTGACATGGCGACTTGTAAAATGGGGTTCGGCGCGAAAAATGGGTCCTATTTCAAAAACCTTCTCAAAGGCCCCAATTGCGGCCTGTTTATAAAATTGCGGGCTTTGTGCCAGATAAGCCTCCCGGTCAAAGTATTTTATCTTGAAAAAATTGGCTCCGCCTTCCGTAGCACTGGAAATAATTTTGGGTGTTTTTATTTCCAAAAAACCGCGCGAGCGCAGAAAATCCGCATAACTCTTGAGAATCTCGGCATAAACTTTGAAAATCATTCCTACTTTTTTATTGCGAATAGTCAAATTCCGATAATCCAAAAGGGTTTCAAGGTGAAGATTTAAGTTTTCGGAAGAGATATCAATTGGTAGATCTTCTGTTTCAGAAATAATTTTATACTCCTTCACTTCAAGTTCAATCTCTCCAGTCACCAACTCCGGATTTATCAACTTTTCGGGACGCTTTTTCACTTCTCCTAAAATTTCAAGGATCCAATGGGGCTTTATTTTCTTAAACTCTGCGTAATTTTTTGTCTTCGGTGTAACTACACACTGCAAAATTCCTGATCGGTCGCGAAGATCAACAAAAACAATTTTACCGTGGTCGCGGCGGACATAAACCCAGCCTGCTACTTTCACTTCCTCGCCCGCTTTTCGAATTGTCTCAAGAATGAGAGTTCGTTCCATAATTTTCCTAACCTACAAGATTGGAGGATTCTTTTATCAATTCCTTCACCTCTTCTGCCACTTCACCTGGGGTTATCCTGGTTTTAATGTGATAAGCATTGGCTCCCAAGTCGAGCGCTTTTTTCACTTCGCTGTCAAGAGCTGAATTAGAAAAAATGATAATTGGAATGTTCTTTGTTTTTTCACTCGAGCGCAATTCTTGAATAGCCTCATATCCATTCATAGCCGGCATCATCATATCCAGAATAATACAGTCAAATCCGCCTTTTTCTGCTTCTTTCAGTCCCCACTTTCCATTCTTGGCGGCTACTACTTCAAACCCCTCTTGTTTCAGTTTCTCACTAAACATTTCAATGAAAACTTCTTCGTCTTCAATAATAAGCACTTTGCGGCCATTTGGTTTTTTTCTTACTTCCCTAGAAGTCACCGCTGTTGGAATTTTGAAATCGCTGGAAGGATTAGGAGATGGAGACGTTTTGTAATTAAGTATTTTTCTAATTTCTTCCGTTAACTGAGAAGGAGTAAAGCTAGACTTTGTTAAAAATCCAGCCGCTCCAAGCTCTCTGGCTCTCTCCGTATCTTCTTTAGCTGAGAGGTTAGTAAAAATATAAACCGGAATGTCTTTAATTTCTGACTCCTTTTTAATATCTTCCAAAACTTCAAATCCATCTCTGTCCGGCAAGACTATATCCAAAAGAACCAAATCTGGTTTCCAAGCTAACATTTCGTCTTTAACCGAAGCACCGCTTAGACAAACCTTTACTTCAAAACCAGCGCCTGTCAGTTTTTTCTCGTATATCTCAACCAGCATTGTATCATCTTCAACAATAAGAATTTTGCTCATATTTTTAGTTTTGCTTCGGGCCTAGTTTTTCCTCGCTCCCGACAATTGACCTGAAACAAATATAATTTATTTTTTAATACTCCGCCGCTTGCGGCGGCTCAAGTAATTCAATTTTAAGAGTCCAGAGCTTGCGCCGGGGTCTAACACCATTTATTTTATATTAGAATTTATGCCCCTTCATAATTTGCCTTAATTAAAGCAAGAGTGATCTACCTCCCTTCTTTCCAAGACGCTATCTTAGAAACAACCAAACTCCAAACAATTTTCACATAATTACGTAATTTCTGCTAAATATAAGTCCTATAATTTTTCTCGAAAAGAGCGATCTGAGACACGGCTGTATTTTTCTTTTTTAGTAAGATACATCTGATCTTCAATGATTTTTCGGGTTGATTTGATCATATCGGCAATAAAAGCAAAAACCATAAACTGAATTCCAACAATGAAAAGAAAAGCGGCTAAAAGAAGAACATTTCTAAAAGGAGTAATTTTAAAATTCTGGAAGTACCTAATCGCAAAATAACTAAATAAGACAAGCGAAATCAGAATTAATATAATTCCGGGTCCTCCAAAAAATCTCATTGGCCGAACATCACGAACCGCTTTTAAAATCAGTCGGACGCTGTTGTTTACATAAGAAAAAACACTTTTCACAACACGCGATTTTCTTCCTTCAAAATAAGTCACTTCGACTGGAACCCAGCGGACTTTCAAATTTTTTCCAATAGCATCAATGATTGTTTCCTGGGTATAGGTAAATCCTCCAATTGGATTGAGTCGGAGCAAGGTTTCTCGACTATAAGCACGAAAGCCGCAGGTCAGATCCTCAATTTTGTAACCGATAAATCTCCCTATCATCCAAGCGGCAATATAATTCAGCCACTTCTTGATTTTAGGCATATTTTTAGCTTCTTTTCCGCTAAAGCGGCTAGCGCTAACTAGATCTGCCTTCCCTTTCAAAATTGGTTTAATAATTTTTTCAATGTCATTGGGATTAAATTGGCCATCAGCATCTATATTTACCATAATGTCCGCTCCATTCTCAAGAGCCTTTTCAGTAGCTGTTTGGAAAGTTGCACCAATCCCTCGATTCATCTCGTGCGAGAAAATAAAGTCAGCGCCGGCTTCCCGCGCCACCTGAACGGTTCTGTCCGTTGATCCGTCATCAATCACTTGAACAAAAACTTCATCTGTTCCCGAAATAACCCTTGGAATTTTTTTGATGGTTAAGCCAATTTTCTTCTCTTCATTATAGGCTGGCAAATTGACGACTAGCTTCATACTCTTGTTCTACCAAATCAAATTAAGATTATTTTTCAACAAACTTTCTTAGCCAATCTTATCTCCCTATTCCCTTATAAATTATTCCTTGCTTCAAAATCTTCTCCTTATCCAAACAATTTTTTCCGTCAACAATAACTTTTATACCTCTTTCTTTAAATTCCCTCGGCGCAATATTTACAAATTCTTTATGGTCGGTAGTAATAACCAGGGCTTCTGATCGCTTAAGAACTTCCCGAATACTTTTAGAATTAGATTTTTCCAGAACATAGGGATCAAAAATATGAAGACGAGCCCCTCTTTCCTTGAGAAGACTAATAATCTTCAGCGCGGGACTTTCCCGCAAGTCCCCTACATTGGCTTTGTAGGACAGTCCTAAAACCCCAATTTGACTCCCCTTGAAAGCTTTTCCAACTAGATTCAAGGTATCTTGAAGCAGTTCCACAGTGTAATAAGGCATACTGTTGTTTATTTCCCGCGCCACCCGCAAGAATTTATGATCAAAATTCAACTCTTTGGCTTTTTCGATAAGATAATATGGATCTACCGGAATGCAGTGTCCTCCTACTCCACAGCCAGGCCAATGAGCCATAAAAGCAAAAGGTTTAGTAGCCGCACCGCGAATAACATTTGTCACGTCAATTCCCATCAAGGCAAAAGATTTTGCGAGTTCATTGACAAAGGCAATATTGATGTCTCGAAAAGAATTCTCCATTATTTTCACTGCCTCTGCCTCAAAAATACTTCCCATCGGCATTATCTGAGCAGAAATAATGCTTCGGTAAAAATTAAGCGCTTTCTGAAGACCTTTTTTTTCAAAAGACCCCACCACCCGAGGAATATTTGTCACATTCCACTTCGGATCCCCTGGATTGATTCTTTCCGGGCAATGAGCAATAAAAACGCTTTTTCCAACAACATATCCGGCTCGTTCAAAAATTGGCTTGACAACTTCTTCGCAAACCCCTGGATTGATGGTGGATTCAATTACCACTAAGGCTCCTCGCTTCATATTCTTGGCAACTGTTTCAACAGCCGCCACAACAAAACTCAAGTCCGGATAGTATTTCTTATCAACAGGTGTTGGAACCGCAATAATATTGATATCGCAATTTTTGATTTCTTTCTCATTGCGGATAATATTTATCTTTACTTTGGGAATAATTTTATCAAGGTACTTCTCTCCCACAGTATTTTCCCCTCTCTCAATCCGCTCCAGTTTTTTCTCGTCCCGATCAAAGCCAAAAACCTCGTATCCTTTTTGAGCACACAAAACCGCTAGTGGAAAGCCGACGTATCCCAAACCAACCACACAAACCTTTTGATTATTTTTCGCCATATCCGAATAAAAAATAAGCTCTTAATGCCTATAATAACTCAAGAATCAATGTTTTGCAATTTTTTGACGAAGGTTCAACCTTCGTCAAAGTCCTCACAAAAGTTACTCCAGTCAAAAAAGGAACGCGCCTTTGTAAGTGGCTTCGGATTGGAACTATTCATTAGCAATTTCAGGAAATAATCCAAAAAGAATTATCTCCTGAATTTAACTTTACTAAGGATCCAATCCGAATGGTTGCTATTGGATCAGTATGCCCTATATTTACATTGTATAATAT